>CALASU010000248.1 GCA_937888765.1 uncultured Clostridia bacterium
CGCTCCATGCGTACGAGGATACCGCCAGCACTTGATCTGTCTGTCCCCTGCAATATGAAACCCACGGCAGAAAAAGCTGCTCTGGGGCGTTACTGCCTTTTCCTCCAGCCCTGCCGCCGAGGTTACGATTTTAAAAGTGCTTCCCGGTTCATATGTATCATTGATCGCCGTATTTCGCCACATCTGGTTGAGTGCATCATTTTTTTCCTGCTCCGAAAGGGTATCCCACTGTGCCTTAAGTGCTTCATCCTGTATGGTAAACGGCTCATTTAAGTCAAAGGTCGGCTCGTTCGCCATTGCATAGATTTCCCCGTTCTGCGGATTCAGCACAATGATTACGCCCCGTTTTGCCCCCTTTGCTTCAACTGCCTTTGCAATGGTCTGCTCCGCATACTGCTGAATGACCACATCCAGTGAAGTCACAAGATTTTTCCCGTCAACAGGCGGAATCCGCTCCTGCTCACTGCTGACCTGATTTCCTCTTGCATCCGTCAGCGTCAGAATCTTCCCCTTTTCCCCCTCCAGAAACGCATCATACTTTGCTTCCAGACCAATGATCCCCTGATTGTCCTTTCCGACAAAGCCAATGACCTGTGCCGCCATTTCCGCATACGGATATACCCGCCGCACATCCTCATCCACCTCGACTCCCGAAAGGTCTGCCTGTCTGATTGTCTGCGCCGTTTCGGTATCCACCTTAGACTGTATCCGCACCAGTGCCACCTTCTGCTGTATCTTCTCCAGAACATCAGCATACTCCAGCTCCAGCGTATCCGCCAGAAACTGCGCTGTTTTCTCTTTCTCCTTTACCTGTACAGGAATCACACTCACGGCATTTACCGTTTCCGTCAGTGCAATCCCTTCTCCGTTTCTGTCAAGAATCGTCCCCCGCTTCGGCGTAATCAGCCTGTCACGGGTCTGCTGTTCATAGGCAAGCTGCTGCCATTCTTCCGCACAGAAAAATTCAATATACACCAGCCGTCCCATTAACAGCAAATATCCGAACATCGCACAGAATAAAAAGAATAACAGCCGCTTTTTCGCCCGAATTGTTGTCTTTTCTTCCCGCACATAAAACACCCCTGTCTTTTCTAAGCTGTTCTAAACATATCTATAAAAAAGACAGGGTATCTATGCGTTTTTGCTATTCTGTTGTTGTTTATCCGGTTGTCTGTGTGGTCTGAGTCGTTTGTGTCGTTTGGGTTGTTGTCTGCGTGGTCTGCGTTGTGGTTGTCTGCGTACCATTTACCGATCCGGTTGTCTGGTTGGTATTCGAAGTCTGACCCGCAGCATTCGGCACTGCTGTATTCGTTGTATTTGTTATGTTGGTTGTGTTTGTTGTATCCACAGCAGGTGTTTCCCGTTTCGTCAGCCGAATCGTAATTTCACTGCCGCTTTCCACAGAAACGCCGTGCTTAGGCTCCTGCGAGGTTACTGTACTATTTTCCAGATCGCCCTCAAATACAACCTCAAAGCCGTCTGCCGAAAGCAGATCCACCGCTTCCACATATGTTTTTCCGATGACATTCGGCACTTTTACCGTACCGCTGTCCTCTTCGGATTTGGCTACATACAGAATGACCTCACTGCCCACTTCAACCTTTGTGCCGCTCTTCGGCACCTGATTGGTAATGGTATTACCTGTGCCGACAACCTTATAATTCAACCCTTTGCCTTCCAGATCCATTGTTACATGATAGGTACTACTGCCTACATAATCAGGCATAGACACTGTTTTTTCACTTGTCAGCGTTGCCGCTTCGTCTGCCGCCTCTGTAGGCTCCAGATTCTTATATTTGATGATATTTTCCATCAGTTTTTTCGTCATATCCGCTGTTGTCTGTACACCATCGGCATAATCATCAGGAATATGAATAACACTGAATACCAGATACTGCGGATTTTCCGCAGGGAAATATGCCATGTGTGTCAGTGTCCAGATATCATCTCTGTCACGGGACCCCTGCTCGGAAGTACCTGTTTTACAGCCGATAGAATAGCCGGGAATGGCAATTTTCTTCGCTGTACCATGGTCAACCGTTGCTTTCAGTGCGGTACGCACATAGTCAGATGTCTTTTGAGAAATGACCTTACGCACAATCTCTGTATTATTTTCTTTTACCACGATGCCCTCATCATCTATAATCTGCGATACCACATAGGGTCTTACCAGATTTCCTCCATTGATCAGTGCAGAGAATGCTGTTGCCATCTGGATAGAGGTACAGTTGAAGGTCTGCCCGAAGCTCATGGTTGCCAGTTCTACAGGTCCGATTGCAGAAAGTTCATGCAGCAACACAGGGGAATGTCCTTCTTCGCCGGGCAGGTCGATGCCGGTTTTTTCGCCGAAGCCGAATTCCTTCTGGTATTTATAGAATTTTTCTGCTCCTAATTTCTGTGCAATCTGCACCACCCCGGGGTTACAGGATTGTGCCATAATTTCTTCTACGCTGATATTACCATGCCCGCTATGCAGATGACAGCCAATTTCTCTGTCCGCCACTGTAATCTTACCACTGCAGAGAAAATGAGAGCTTGCATCAATCACTCCCTCTTCCATTGCCGCCGCTACCAGCAGAGGCTTATATACAGACCCCGGTTCATAGGTATCACTGATGCAGAAATTACGCCACATCGTATTCAGATATTCACTTTTCTGTGTATCTTCCATGGAATTCCAGATTTCCCGGAATGTTGCATCTGTCTGCAGAGCAGGCGGTTCATCAGGGTCATTCAGGTCAAACTGCTTTGCAGATGCCATCCCAAGCACTTCCCCTGTATTCGGATTCATAACCAGTGCCGCCACATTCTGCGAAGGCCATTTCTGTATCGTTTCCTGCACGGCTTCTTCCGCATACTGCTGAATGGTATAGTCAAGCGTTGTCACAATGGTATTCCCATCCTGCGCCGCGTAATCCTGATAGGTCACAGCACCGCTGCCCTGATACAGAATAAAGGAACGTCCGGGAATTCCTGTCATTTCATCATTATAATAGCCTTCCAGCCCCCATGTATTGTTGAAGCCAATCAGATGACACGCCAGTGTTTTCAGCGGATAAGAGCGTTTACTGGTCTGCTCGAAATATACGCCCAGAAGTTTTTCCGCTTCCAGCTGTTCTTTCACACTTCTTTCTATACTTTTCACAAGATACTTCCAGTGTGTCGGCGTATTGATCTTATTCGTAGAAGGATCTATCGTAATATGATACTGTAAATCTTCGTAACTCAGCTCTGGGAAATATTCACACAATTTGGTGAATGTCTTTTTCGCTTCTTCGGGGTCATCTTCCTCCGCAATCAGCAGGGGATCCAGTGCTACATGATATACAGCCGTAGATACTGCAAGCACCTGCTTATTTCTGTCCAGAATACTGCCCCTGTTTGCCGCATTGACAATGTCATAGCGATTGATCTGCTGATTCTTTACAGCCGCTTCAAATTCTTCCCCATGCACTACCTTCCAATACAGCACTCTGCAAAAGAGCAGGCCGAATACCGCTATAAATACAAAGAGAATAAAAACAAATTTAGCATCTGTTGTTATTCCCCCGCCTTTTTTTCCTCTTGTTTTCTGGGGGCGTTTTGGCTTGCCCCCTTTTTTTCTATGCATTTACATCAATCCTTTTTCAAAAGCTCTCCCAGCTTGGTCATCCACGAGCTTTCTTCCACAGCATCATCTGCCGCGTGCTGCACAGTATAGCCCTGCTTCGGCACATCAATATGCACCACCTGATAGGACTGCGGCTCAGACATTCCCAATCGCTCCGTAGCCTCCTGACGGATATAGTCCATATCCAGCTGTTCTACCAGCTCCGCTTCCATAATCGCATTGGCAGATTTCAGATTTTCCAGTTCACTTTTCTGTTTGCGCAGGGACACCTCTGCGTTATGTACGGTTACATTCATTCCCATAAATGCAATACAGCCGGCAAATAAAACAAACAGCGTTGCAAATGTTTTCACCGAAACCGCGAATCTGTATTTTTCTTCCGCTTTTGCCGCACGTACCCTCGCTCTGCGTCTTCGATCCAGTTCTCTTTCCTGTTCACGGTCAGGGGAATATACCGGCTGCTGCAGATCATAAGCTACGTTGCCATAGGTGCGATACTGCTCTTTTTCCATATTCTGTTTTCTATGACGTTTTCTTGCAGGCATGGTATTCCTCCTTTCCATCCTTCCCGTTTATCGCTTTTATTCTCCGATCCCTTCCAGTATTCTCAGCTTTGCACTTCTGGAACGTGGATTCCCTTCCAGTTCTTCTTTGCTCGGTACGATAGGTTTTCTGGTAACCACTTTACCGACAGGTTTTCTGCCGCATACGCACATCGGGAACTGCGGAGGGCATACACAGGGATTTTCCTGCTTGCGGAAAGCATCCTTTACAATCCTGTCCTCCAGAGAATGGAAGGTAATGATACAAAGTCTGCCGCCTTCGTTCAGTCTGCCGGAAACATCATCAATCGCTTTCTGCAATACATCCAGTTCGCCGTTTACTTCAATACGGATTGCCTGAAAGGTTCTTTTCGCAGGGTGCGGGCCGTCTTTTCTTGCGCCCTTGGGTACTGCCTTTTTGATGATGTCCACCAGTTCGCCCGTTGTTTCAATGGGCTTATTTTCTCTTTCCTTTACAATAAACTGTGCAATTCTTCTTGCCCAGCGTTCTTCGCCATATGTAAAGATGACTCTGTCCAATTCATCCTCGCTGTAGTCATTCACTACGTCATACGCACTGAATGGCTTATCGGGATTCATACGCATATCCAGCGGTGCATCCTGCTGATAGGAAAAACCGCGTTCCGCTTCATCCAGCTGATGGGAGGAAACACCGATATCCATTAACATCCCGTCAATCTTTTCAATACCGAGGTTGTCCAGAATATTTGCAATATTACCGAAATTATCCCGCACAAAAGTCACCCTGTCTTTGTAGGGTTCCAGACGCCTGCCTGCAGCTTCGTGTGCGTTAGGGTCCTGATCAATGCCAATCAGACGGCCTGTTGTCAGTCTTTTTGCGATTTCAAAGGAATGACCGCCGCCGCCCATTGTACCATCCACATAGATCCCATCGGGTTTGATGTCCAACCCTTCTATACATTCGTTCAGCAGTACGGAAATATGATGAAATTCCATGTCTGACCGCCTTTCTGTTTCTTCTATGTTTATATCTATATATCCACAGGTTACCTGTTTTTTACTTATAATTATCCACATTCATTGTAATATACCCATACCAAAAAAACAAGTACAAAAACAGGTTCTATTTGTATTTCTTTTTCGGAAAAGCCTTGTTTTTTTCCAAAAAATTCACAAAATCGTATGCAGAAAAATGCACATATTGCCTAAAGACCTTTCTGGTTCTTCACTATCGTTCTACAAATCAAAATTTAGCGGGGAAACTTTTTTTACTTGGGAAAAGTTTC
>CALASU010000249.1 GCA_937888765.1 uncultured Clostridia bacterium
CCCATTTTCTTAACCAAAATTAAAAATTCATTCATTTCTTATGTCTTGCATCTTTTTCAATGTCATGATGCTTGAGCAGCAGAGTGTGCTGCTCCTGATCCAGTGAGGCATACAGCGCATTTGCAAGCGTTACGGAACGATGCTTACCGCCTGTACAGCCGATACTGATTACCAGATTGTTTTTCCCCTCTTTGATATACAGCGGAATCAGAAATTCCACCATATCCACCAGCTTTTTCAGAAAGACCTGACTTTCCTGAAAACTCATTACATAATCACTGACAGGCTTATCATTGCCCGTCATTTCCTTCAGTTCCTGAATATAGAAAGGATTTGGCAGGAATCGCACGTCAAATACCAGATCGCTGTCTGTCGGGATACCATATTTAAACCCGAAAGAACGAATGGTAACCATCAGATTTTCATAGGACTGATTTTCCACAAAAATACGATTGATCTGCTCCTTCAGCTGACGGGTCAACAGATGTGATGTATCAATAATATACGTTGCTCTTGCCTTTACGCCCTGCAGAATTTCCCGCTCCTGTTTGATCCCATCCTGAATAGAGCCGCCTTTTGACAGCGGGTGGCTTCTTCTGGTTTCCTTATAGCGTTTAATCAGTACCTCATCCGATGCATCTAAGAAAAGAATTTCATACTGATACCCTTTTTCTTCCAGATCGGAAAGCACTTCAAACAATGTATCAAATAACTTGCCGCCTCGAATATCAATGCCCATAGCAACACGCTCGATTTCGCCTTCCTGCTCATAGCACAATTCTGCAAACTTCGGCAGTAATGCAGGCGGAATATTATCTACACAGAAAAAATTGATGTCTTCCAGAAATTTCAGTACAGAGGTTTTCCCCGCACCGGATATCCCTGTTACAATTACAAACCGCATATATGCTCACCGACCTTTCCTTCGTTTCTTCTCTTATTCTTCTCCTACAATCTTCACTTCTGTTTCCAGTGTTACACCAAACTGTTCCAGAACCTCTTTCTGACAATATGCAATCAGATCCAGAATATCCTGTGCTGTCGCATTGCCAATGTTAATCAAAAAGCCCGAGTGCTTTTCGGAAACCTGTGCGCCGCCGATGGTTTTCCCTTTCAGCCCTGCATCCTGTACCAGTTTCCCCGCAAAATAGCCTGTGGGGCGTTTGAACGTACTGCCTGCACTGGGATACTGCAAAGGCTGTTTTTCCCTTCTCTGCTGTGCAAGTTCGTTCATACGGGCACGGATCGCTTCGCCGTCCCCTTTCTGCAGTTTCAGTTCTGCCCCCAGTACGATATGTCCGGCTTTGGGAATGATGCTGTGACGATACCCCAGTTCCAGTTCTGCCGCAGGAATGGTTTTCACTTCCAGATCTGCTGTCAGTACATCCACGCTTACAAGCACATCCTTCATTTCGCCGCCATATGCCCCTGCATTCATAACCACAGCACCGCCGAGTGTACCGGGAATACCTGAGGCAAATTCCAGACCTGTCAGTTCTGCCGCCGCCGCCTTTGCCGCCGCTGTGCTGAGCAATGCACCACCCTGAATATACATGGTTTCTCTATCCAGTTTGATTTCGTTCATTCTCTGATAAATCTGAATCACAGCACCGCGGATACCCTTATCCCGCACCAGCAGATTACTGCCGTTGCCGATAATTAAAAACGGAATTTCCTGCTGTTTTAAAATCGTAATGCAGCTTTTCAGTTCTGCCGCATCCTTG
>CALASU010000250.1 GCA_937888765.1 uncultured Clostridia bacterium
AGTTTGCTTAATAATACTGCTTCTCCGCCGGATTTCAACGCAATCCTTCCTTTCTGTCTTATAGTCTAACCATATCAAATGGTAATATACAGGGAATCCAGTTTTCTCTTGGCTTCGACCAGTTTCTGAATCTCCTCCACCGTAGTGGCGGTTGCTGTCAGATGGTCGATTTTTGTCCGTTTCAGCCGTCTCACCTGTTCATTGATGGCTTTTTCCATATCTGCCCGTTTTTCTGTTGCCAACTGCTTTGCAAAGATTTCCGTTACTACCTTCTGCTCCCCTGCTTCCTCAAAGCAGCTTACCAGATCGGCAGGAAATACATGCCCCGAGGCACTCCATAACTCACCGATATACCGAAAGGCTTTGCGGAATGCTTCGTCCGTAAAGTCCTCCTTCTCCAACACATCTTTGAGGATATCATATATACCCTGCTGCTGGGCACTGTAGTATAACAGGCTCCTCTGGGCTTCCATCAGCCCTTTGTCCGCCTCTCCTGTTACTGTCCCGTAGGATTTCAGATTTTGCTGCCGCTGTTCTGCCTGCTTTTGGAATGCAGCATCTTCTTTCTGCATCAGCTTACCGATCTCCCGCTGGATGGCTTTTTCTTCTACGCCTGTCATTCGGCTTACTTCGCCGAGGTACACATTTCGCTCAATCTCACTATCAAGTCCTGCCAGTATTTTTGCCGCTTCTGTTGCAAAGCGCACCCTATGTTCGGGATTCTCCAGGTTATATTTGGTACGGATACAAGCGATTTCAAAAGATATATAATGTACAGCATTTACCAGCAGCTTGGAAAATTCCGCTGTACCATTGGTTTTTATAAATTCATCCGGGTCTTTTCCGTCAGGCACCTGTGTCACTTTCACACGGAAGCCGTTTTTCGTCAGTACGGGAATCGCCCGAAGGGCTGCATTTGTTCCTGCTTCATCGCTGTCATACAGCAATATGATGTCATCGGCAAAGCGCTTCAGGGTTCTTGCATGTTCCTGATTGAACGCCGTTCCCAGCGAAGCAACCACATTATGAAACCCTGCCTGATAGAGGGAGAGCATATCCATATACCCTTCCACCAGGATGAGTTCTCTGTTCCTTGTCGCTTTGGCAAAATGCAGACCATACAGATTCCTACTCTTACTAAACAGGATGGTTTCGGGAGAATTCAAATACTTTGGTTCTCCTTTGCCGAGAATACGCCCGCCGAAACCGACCACCCGTGCCTGCACATCGAATATAGGAAACATGACCCTTCCCCGAAAGCGGTCGTGATAACCGTTTTTATCCTTATTTTCGAGCACCAGCCCCGTTTTTAAGATATCACTTTTTTCAAAGCCCTTTTCCAGCAGATGCCGAAACAACGCCTCATAGTGATCCGGGGCATAGCCAATGCCAAATTTTCTGGCAATCCTGGGGTCCATTTGCCGTTTTTCGAGATATGCTCTGGCTTCCTTTCCTTCATCAGCCTGCAAGCAGTCATAATAAAACCGTCCTGCCGCTTTGTGTATCTCAAACAGCCTTGCTTTGAGTTGCTCTGCCGCAATCGCCTGTGCATTCTTTTCCGGTTCGGGCAATGTGATATGGGCATTTTCCGCCAGCCGCTTCATGGCTTC
>CALASU010000251.1 GCA_937888765.1 uncultured Clostridia bacterium
AGGAGCGGTAATCTCCTGCGGTGCCACCCGGCTTGGCGCTTGACGCGCCCACTTTTTGCGTACCAACATACGCCGGCCCTTGATCACGGAGTGCCCAGCTCCGTCGCCCCTACTGGGTTTCCCTTTCGGTTTGCCCTCCGATGCCCATTCCCTGCAGCCTTCCGTACCGCCATCCCACCGCCGGCGGCTCTCTGAAAGGAAATGGGTGCGTACTTCATCCCGTCTTTGCGTTTGCTATGAAACTAGGGGTATCCTAGCAGAAAATGCGGGGTTTGTCAAGGGGAAACGGATAAATTCAACTGCGGATATACCGTTTTTCAATGTTTCGGTAGGTGTGGATCAGCCACCACAGCCCTACCGTACAGGCCAATGTGACAAGTGCGTACGCCATCATGTCGGCCCAGGGATACCAGATGCCCAAAACCGAACAGCCCACGCTCAGGAAATAGGGCACCGAGTACCAGAACCACATCCGGGCGTTTTCTGCGTTATAGCAAATTGCTATAACGCAGAAATCCTGCGTGCCCCGTAGGGCGGCGGTAAGGTGGTTAGTTGAAAGCGATACGCTTTTTTACAGTTAAATTACGGAAATCTTAAGAATTTTTGTCAAAAAAGGCATAGCACTTTCTTTTTTTTAGTGGTATGCTATACTCTTAAGGAGAAAACTGTCGTCTTTGGACGATTTGAAATAGTTTGAAATGGAGGAAAAACAAATGAGAAAGCATTTGAAAAGGCTTTTCCTGCTTGTGACGGCATTCGGGCTGTTTGCCTCTGTGCCGGCGTATGCAAAGGATGTTGCGATGAATCTGCACTACTACGGAAAAGATCATGCCTACAAAGCAAAGGAAGTAAAAATTGAAATCGACGGTACAGAACTTGTTCCAAAGGATATGCCTGCCGTAATCATCGAAGAACGTACGATGCTGCCCATGCGTCTGATCGCACAGGCTCTGGGCTGTGAGGTAACATGGAACGAGCAGGCACAGCAGGTATATGTCATTAATAAAGATTATACGCTGGTGTTTACGATTGACAATAATATCGGTTATCAGAACGGGCTTCCGTTTCCGATGGATGTGCCGCCGATGATTGTAAACGACAGAACGATGCTGCCTGTGCGTGCACTGGCAACGGCTCTGGAACTGGATATTACATGGGATCATGCAAGCCGTACGGTATCCATTGATACAGACGGTACGACTAAGAAAGAAGAACCCGAAGAAGATAAGAAAGAGGAGCCTGCAAAACCTGTCGAAACACCGACAGCACCCACAACTCCCACAACTCCGACAGTTCCGACAACACCAACAACACCAACAACACCAACAACTCCCACAAAGCCGAATATTACGTTGAACCATCTGACAGTACCCTCTGCAAAAACAGCAGGGCAGGTATTTACCATTCAGGCAAATGGTGCGATTACAGACATGGAGGAAATTCTGGTAGAGGGTAATAAGATCGTGCTGGATTTCCATGGTGCAAAGAGCGGTCTGGCGGCGAATACCACAACGACCAACAGCAGTATCGTTTCTGCAGTACGTACGGCACAGCATACAGGGGAAAATGGAGAAATCTATACCCGTGTCGTACTGGATCTGACGACCAAAAAGAAATACGAAATCACACAGAGCTCTGACAAAACAAAGGTCTATGTTTCCTTTGATAAGGTAACGGTGGATAAAGTAAAAATCAAACATAACAGCAGTACGGAAAAGGATGTCCTTGAAATTGAAGGCGATGGCGCACTGACACCAAATGTCTTTACACTGTCGAATCCGAACCGCATTGTGATTGATATTCCGAATGCGATTTCTGAACTGGAGGAAACACTGGATGTAAGCGCACTGGAATATGTAACAGCAGGCAGAACGGGAATGTTCAGCGAAACCACTTTGCGTGTAGTTCTGGAAGTGGATGATCTGACACAGTATACTTACAGCACAGATTCTGACAGCATGACCTTACAGCTGTTCCGCTCCAAAATGGGGGCTTTACAGTATGATGGTGCAAAAAATGTGCTGTATATGGAAAAGGATGAAGAAATCAATCTGAACAGGATTCAGACAAATGACCAGTATCTGAACGGGTATTATGAAATTACTCTGCCTGGGGATTATGAATCTGTTTATGGCTATGGTACTTATGAAACAGGCGATGATCTGGTACAGAGCATTAAGGTATCGGCTGTAAATGAAAAAACAGTGATTCGTTTCAACCAGAATCAGATCAACGCATATCAGATCAAGGATGAGGGCAATAGATATGCGATCTATGTAAAGAGCCCGAAAGAGGTCTATGATAAAGTGCTTCTGCTGGATGCGGGACACGGCGGCAGTGACCCCGGTGCAAGCGGAAACGGACTGACAGAAAAAACGCTGAATCTCTCTGTGATGCAGAAAATTGCGAATGAGCTGGCAGGCAGTGATATCAAGGTATATGTAACAAGAAACAGCGACGTATACCCTGCCAATAATACCAGAGCGAAAACAGCAAACCAGATTGCACACGCAATGGTTTCCATTCACATGAATTCCGGCCCTGCTACGGCAAATGGTACGGAAGTACTGTATAAAAACCATGCAAACGATACGGGTGCATTCACAAGCAAGGCTCTGGCAGAGACGATCCAGAATCATATCATACGGGCAACCGGAAACACTGACCGTGGTACAAAGCACCGCACAGATCTGCTGATTCTGAATGCAACAACAGTGCCTGCGGTTATCGTAGAGGTTGTATTTATCAGCAATCCCGGGGATGCGCTGAAAATTGCACAGAATGAGTATCAGCAGAACGTGGCTGTGGCGATTGCGGAAGCCATTGAATCGGCAATGAACCTGTTATAAGTTCAGATACTATAGAGTGGACTGCTTTTCAGAGCAGTCTGCTCTTTTTTTCATTCTCTGGAAAAAGCGTTTTTGCAGAGGGAAT
>CALASU010000252.1 GCA_937888765.1 uncultured Clostridia bacterium
AATGAACCAAATCAACCTTGTAATCCAGTAAAAATTTCAAATCATAAAAAGAATGAACCCCCAGCGTTTTTGCCGGTACCGTCAAAATTTTTATTTTCTCATTAAAAGGCTGGATATCCATTGCACTTTTTCCCTTCTCAGGCCGTGCAATTATTACCTCATGTCCTAAATCGGCAAAGGCTTTTGCCAATCCAATTGCCTGGCTGTTATAAAACCCCAATTTACCTGATTGCCCAAAATATAAATCCAAAATGGCAATTCTTAATCTATTGCTCATATCATTTCCTTTATTCAGTGCATACAGTCACTGACTCATAAATTCCTTTTAATGTATTATAATTTGCTTCTGGTGAATATAGTTCTTCGTAACATGCGAGAACAGAGTCATATGATACATTCAATCGTCGTACCGCACAAGCCAATTCTTCCGCTGATTTCGAATCAAAGCATATCCCATTCACATTTTCCTTTACCAAAGTTCCCACATTTCCAAGATGTGACCCGATTACTGGTGTACCTACTGACATTGCTTCTAAAATAGTCATTGGAAATCCTTCATATACCTGAGTTGGTAAAATCAACGCTTGAGATTCTGCAATCATTTGACGAGCGCCAGCATCACCTTGTGCGCTCGTGTATCCATGTAAAATAACAGGGTCCAGTTCCTGAATGAGTTTTATAGCAGTTTCATTGACGCAATCAGGAGATGGCACACTTGGATTTCCTATAGAAAAATCAAATACGTTTTCTCTGCCCACTACTGCTGCTCTCTGCAGACCAAATTCAAACAGTTCACGGATACAGGATTTTGCAGTACCCAGACCATATGTATACTGATTAAACATGAAATAGCCTCCATTCTTTTACAGGCACGCCTCCCTTCCCTTTCAGAAAGGGAGCGTGCCGATCATACATAAATTGTAAATCTGGAATTTATACAAGTTTCATACCCACTTTAATTGCTTTCAGGTTATCTTCCACAAATGCGGGTTTTACATTATCTTTTACAATGCTTTCCCAGTCAATATTTTCCAGACCCATCGCTTTGATGATTGTACCCAGCAGGATGATGTTCATTACTTTGCCGTTGCCCAGTTTCATCGCTTCTTCTGTTGCGTTTACAACTGTCACATCACCACATGCTTTTTTCACTTCATCAACGATGTCTGCAGAATATTCTGCAACACCCATGATAACGGGCATGGGCATCATTTCGTGGCTGTTTACAACCACTTTACCGTCTTTTTTCAGATATTCCAGCCATCTCAGTGCTTCCATTTTTTCAAAGGAAACCAGCATGTCAGCAGAACCTTTTTCGATAACGGGAGACCATACTTTTTCGCCGTATCTTACCTGAGAAGATACGCTGCCGCCTCTCTGGCTCATGCCGTGGATTTCGCTCATTTTTACATCATAGCCTGCTTCCATCAGACCCAGTGTCAGGAGCTTAGATGCAAGGATAGTACCCTGACCGCCTACGCCTACCAATAATACGCTCTTTGTCATCTTATTTTTCCACCTTTCCGATTGCCTGTTTAGGACATACCTGTTCACATACGCCGCAGCCTACGCACTGCAGAGAGTCGATACCAGCTTTCTTTGTTTCTCTGTCGATGTACAGTGCAGGACAGCCTGTCTTCAGGCACAGTTTACAGCCAATACATTTATCTGTATCTACTACGTCTTTTGTCTTGAATGCTGTAGGGAATTTTTCTTTATCATCTTCGCTGAATTTCTTCAGTACACAAGGCCATTTTGTGATGATAACAGAAGGTTCGTCCAGTTCCAGAGCCCAGTCCAGAGTTTCTCTTACCAGCTGCAGGTTGTTAGGATCGATTGTTCTGATGTTTTTCGCACCCAGAGCACGGCATACTGTTTCGATATCGATCATGGATGCATCTGTGCCGTTTGCGTGTTTACCGGAACCGGGGTTTTCCTGATGACCTGTCATACCTGTGATTCTGTTATCCAGGATGATGCTTACTGTTTTGGAGTTGTTGTACAGACATTCTGTCAGAGAGTTGATACCTGTATGGAAGAATGTGGAGTCACCCATTACACCAACAACGCGTGTATCTTCACCTTTCTGTGTGAATGCTTTTGCTGCACCGTGACCTGTGGAGAACGCTGCACCCATACATACGCAGGTATCCAGTGCATTATAAGGTGCTGCAAAGCCCAGTGTGTAGCAGCCGATATCGCCTGTTACCATAACATTTTTGCGTTTGCCCAGTTCAAAGAACATACCTCTGTGAGGGCAGCCTGCGCACAGTGCGGGAGGTCTGGGAACCACTTTGGATTTATCATAATTGATTGTTTCAAAGCTTTCACCGTATACGCATTTTCTGATCACGTCAGATGTCATTTCGTCATATGCGGGGAATGTATTTTTACCTTTTACATCAAAGCCCAGTTTCTGTACTTCTGTTTCAATCAGTGGATCGTTTTCTTCGATCACATAGATTGTATCCAGACCTTTGCAGAATTCTATGATCTTCTTTTCAGGCAGAGGATATGTAAAGCCCAGTTTCAGGTAGTTTACATCATCACCGAATACTTCTTTTGCAAATGCATAGCACATACCGGATGTGATCACACCTGTTTTGCTGCCGTTGTCTTCGATAAAGTTCATAGGTGTTTCTTCAGAGAATGCTTTCAGTTTTTCCATTCTTTCTGCCAGAACCACACGACGTACTTTTGCATGAGCAGGAACCATTACATATTTTTTCGCATCTTTTTCGTAAGGTTTTTTCACTGCTTCGATTCTTTCGCCACATTCTACCAGACCTTTGGAGTGACATGCTCTTGTTGTCATTCTCATCAGAACGGGTGTATCGAAACGCTCGGAGATTTCATACGCTTCTTTCATGAAAGCCTTTGCTTCTGCACTTGTAGCGGGTTCCAGCATGGGAACCATTGCTGCTCTTGCATAGTTTCTGTTATCCTGTTCATTCTGAGAGGAGTGCTGACCGGGTTCGTCTGCTGTTACCAGAACCATACCGCCGTTTACACCTGTATACGCAAATGTGAACAGAGGGTCAGCCGCTACGTTTACACCTACATGTTTCATAGCCGCCAGGCTTCTTACACCTGCGATAGAAGCACCGATCGCTGCTTCCATAGCAACTTTTTCATTGGGTGCCCATTCGGAATATACATCCTCATAGCCTGTCATGTTTTCAATAATTTCTGTGGAAGGTGTACCGGGATATGCAGATGCAAACAGTACACCAGCTTCCCAAGCACCTCTTACCAAGGCTTCGTTGCCTGTCATCAGTTTTTTCATTTTATTCTCTCCTCTTCTATGCGTTCTATACGCTTTTGTTGCATTAAGGCTGTTCTATCTTAATAAGTTTTAAATACTTCTGCAAATACAGGCAGAGATCTTTCGATCATGTCTTTGGATACGCAGTAGCACAGACGGAAGTAACCTTCTACACCGAAGTCATCGGAAGGTACTACCAGCAGGTTGTATTCTTTACATTTTTCAGAAAATACTTTGCCGTCACCGCCGGGAGCTTTTACAAACAGATAGAACGCACCGTCGGGTTTTGCACATTCATAACCGATTTCTTTCAGACCATTGTACAGTACTTTTCTGTTTTCATCATATGCTGCCAGATCAGGTTTTTCATATGCACAACGAGCAACTACACGCTGAATCAATGTAGGAGGACAAACGTGACCCAATGCACGGGATGCACCCGCTACAGCTGCAAATACTTCTTTTGCATCTGTCATGCCCGCGGGAATGTATACATAGCCGATACGTTCACCGGGCAGGGACAGGGATTTGGAATAGGAGTAGCAAACAATTGTATCTTTATAGATAGAAGGAACCCAAGGTAC
>CALASU010000253.1 GCA_937888765.1 uncultured Clostridia bacterium
GCACCCCACAAGCCTTTGAAAAGGCTTGACCGAAACTTTTTATTTGCCTTCGGCGAGCAAACTGAAATTTTTCGGCAGAAACGTAGTTTCTGCCAAGTCGGGTCGAGGGGGTGACCCCCTCGCAGGGAGTTTGAGGGACAGGGTCCCTCAAGAAAGGAGTGAATATGTGTGGAAAAAGCGTTGAAACGGTGGTTTCCTGTTTTTGCTGCACCGACCCTTGCAGCGTTTGCCGTTGGTTTCATCTGGCCGTTTCTGCAGGGCTTGTATCTGTCCTTCTGCCAGTTTACTACAGTCAATAATGCCCGCTGGGTAGGCTTTGGCAATTACGCCGAAGCCCTGCGGGATGCCTCTTTTCGGGATTCCTTCTGGTTTACGGTGCTGTTTGTGATCGTGGTAACCATTCTGATAAACGGCATTGCTTTTGCGATTGCTCTGGCGTTGACACGGGAACTGAAAGGGACAAATATCTTCCGTACCGTATTTTTTATGCCGAATCTGATCGGCGGCATCGTGCTTGGGTATATCTGGCAGACAGTATTCAATGCTGTACTGCTGAAATGGAATCAGCCGCTTCTGGCACTGAACACACTGGCAGGTTTCTGGGGCATGGTGATTCTGCTTTGCTGGCAGCAGATCGGGTATATGATGATTATTTATATTGCAGGTCTGCAGAATATACCGCCCGCGTTGATGGAAGCGGCACAGATTGACGGAGCGACCCCTTGGCAGAGCCTTTTGCGGGTAAAACTGCCGATGCTGATGCCGTCTATTACGATCTGTTTGTTTCTGAGCATTACAAATGCCTTTAAACTGTTCGACCAGAATCTGTCGCTGACAGCAGGCGATCCTGCACATACGACAGAAATGCTGGCATTGAATATCTATTACACATTTTATGCCCGTGCGGGTGCTGTCTGGAAAGGGATCGGACAGGCAAAGGCAGTTATTTTCTTTATTCTGGTGGTAATCCTTGCATTGACGCAGTTAAGGATTACCCGTGCGAAAGAGGTGGAGCAGTAAATGGAGAAAGTAAAAAAAAGGGGCTTGGGATGGACGATTTTCTTTTCTGTTGTCTGTGTCTTGTATCTGTATCCGATTTTTATGGTGGTGTTCAATTCTTTTAAGAAAGAAACGGCAATCACAACGGCGACTACATTTGCACTGCCCACAGCGGATACCTTTGCGGGCTTTCAAAATTACAGCACTGCCCTGAATGCACAGGGCTTTTTGCAGAGTTTTCTTTACAGTACGTTTATTACGGTTTCTTCTGTTGCTCTGATTTTATTGTGCTGTTCCATGTGTGCGTGGTATATCACCCGTGTGCATAGTCTGCTTTCTAAAGTGATTTATCTGCTGTGTGCCTTTTCGATGGTTGTGCCGTTTCAGATGGTCATGTTTACACTGTCGCAGACAGCGGACAGCTTAAATCTCTTCGGATTGCGCTTCAATACACCGTGGACGATCTGCTTTATTTATCTGGGCTTTGGTGCGGGGCTTGCGGTATTCCTGTTTGTGGGCTTTGTGAAATCCATTCCGTTAGAATTGGAAGAAGCGGCAATGATTGACGGATGCAGTCCGTTACAGACCTATTTTAAAGTTGTTTTTCCGTTATTAAAGCCGACGATGATTTCTGTTGGTGTATTAGAAACCATGTGGATCTGGAATGACTATCTTCTGCCGACACTGGTGCTGGATATCAAGCAATATCGTACCATTCCCATGCTGATTCAGTATTTCAGAGGAAGTTATGGACGGGTAGAACTGGGGCCGATGATGGCCTGTATTGTAATGACGGTACTGCCTGTGGTGCTGATCTATCTGATCGGGCAGAAGCATATTATCAAAGGTGTTCTTGCCGGTGCGGTCAAGGGCTGAAAGAGGTGTAAGAATGAAACGAAGTGCAGGAATCCTTTTGCCGATATTCTCCCTGCCGTCCCCCTATGGGATTGGTACGATGGGCAAAGCGGCATATCGGTTTATTGATTTTTTATTGAAAGCAAACCAGTCCTGGTGGCAGATTCTGCCCGTAGGTCCTACGAATTATGGTGATTCGCCTTATCAGAGTTTTTCCAGCTTTGCAGGTAATCCGTATTTTATTGATCTGGAGTTGCTGAAAGAGGAGGGTCTGCTGGATGCAGAGGATCTGAAAGCAGATTGGGGCAATGACCCTGCAAAGATAGACTATAAACAACTGTATGCCTATCGTCTGGAAGTGCTGCAAAGAGCAATGAAACGGGGATGGAATCTGGAACAGGCAGAAATTCAGCGGTTTTCTGAGGAAAACAGCAGATGGCTTGCGGATTATAGTTTATTTATGGCATTGAAACGTCATTTCGGTATGTGTCCATGGACGGAATGGGAAGAGGATATCCGTATGAGAAAGCCCGAAGCCATGGAGCGGTATCGGCAGATGCTGGCGGAGGATATACAGCTGTTTGTTTATATCCAGTATCTGTTTTTCAAGCAGTGGAATGCCCTCAGACAGTATGCCAACGAACGGCAGATTGGCATTATTGGGGATATTCCGATTTATGTGGCAATGGATTCTGCGGATGTATGGGCAGAGCCGCATTGGTTTCAGCTGAATGAAAAAAACAGACCCAGAGCTGTAGCGGGGGTACCGCCCGATGCATTCAGTGCTGACGGACAGCTTTGGGGCAATCCCTTATATGATTGGGATGCCATGAAAGCTGATGGTTATGGCTGGTGGATCAGACGGATAGATGGTGCGGCGAAGCTGTATGATGTGATTCGGATTGATCATTTTCGTGGATTTGAAAGCTATTGGGCAGTACCCTATGAAGCATCAACTGCAAAACAGGGACAGTGGCAGAAGGGGCCTGGCATGGATCTGATAACGGTACTGAAAAACTGGTTTCCGCAGGTTTCTTATATTGCGGAGGATCTGGGGGTGCAGTCGGCTGAACTGAGTCAGATTTTACAGGCTTCTGGTTTTCCGGGGATGAAGGTACTGGAGTTTGCCTTTGATTCCCGTGAGCCGAATAATTATCTGCCGCATACCTATGAAAAAAACTGTATCTGCTATATCGGCACGCATGACAATCCGCCTGTGATGGCGTGGAAAGAGGAAGCTGATCCGAATGCTATTGCGTATGCAAAGAACTATCTGGGACTGACAGAAACAGCAGAATTTCATTGGGAGCTGCTGCGGTGCGGCATGGCTTCGGTTGCGGATGTATTCATTGCACAGATACAGGATTATCTGGCATTGGGGGCAGAATCCCGTATCAATAGACCGGGAATACTGGCGAATAACTGGCAGTGGCGGCTAAGAGAAGAACAGCTGACAGACACGCTGGCATGGCAGATTGCGGAAATGACTTGGCTATATGGAAGGGGGCGGGAATCATGGCGAGCGTAACACTCAGGCATATTAAAAAAGTATATCCCGTTGCACCAAAAAAGAAGCGGGGCGAAGCGCAGAAGAAGACCCGTCTGAAAGTAACGGACGAGGGTGTTCTGGCGGTAGAGGACTTTGATCTGGATATTGCAGATAAGGAGTTTATCGTTTTCGTCGGTCCTTCCGGCTGTGGTAAGTCCACCACCCTGCGCATGATCGCAGGCCTGGAAGATATCTCCGGCGGTACCGTTGAGATCGACGGCGTTGTGGTCAACG
>CALASU010000254.1 GCA_937888765.1 uncultured Clostridia bacterium
ATGCCGCCTACCGCGTGGAGGCAACCAACATGAAGGAGCTGGTGGCCGAGATCGTCCCGACTTATCATCCGCAAATTACGGTGAAATAACAGTCGAATCCCCCGTTTTCTTTTGGAAACGGGGGATTTTGATTCAGAGACAATGCTCCCGGACCCAAGCCAGAAGCCCTTCATAATCCATACTTCCGTCCGCTACAGACAGACCGGCATGGACCACATCCTCATTGGTACAATCCACACGGATGCCGTTGACCTCCAGAAACGTCAGCATCACATACATACCGATGCGCTTGTTGCCATCCACAAAGGCATGGTTGGAGATCAGGTTGAAGCCCAGTCGGGCGGCCTTTTCCTCTTTGCTGGGGTAAAGCTCTGCGCCGCCGAAGGTGGAAAACGCCGTCTCCAGGGCGGATTCCAGCAGCCCCTCATCCCGGACGCCGATGCTGCCGCCGGTGGCCTGGGCCAGGACCTGGTGGAGCAGCAGCACCTTTTCCTTGGAAAACCGGATCATTTTGCCAGCTCCTCAAATGCCTTGATATGTTTATTCAGGATTTTTTCAGAAACCGCTTCTACTGCTTCCTGATTCGCAGATTTATAGCCCTTCATCAGACTCTTTTTATAGATATTGTAAACATCTTCTCTTGTCAGTCCGCCGGGGAAGGTTTCCAGTTTTTCAGGGCGTTCCATTGCTCTGTCTGTGTAGTACTGCAGGTCTTCTTCTGTATAAGTCGCATCGTGATCCAGAACCTCGTCCAGAAATGCCCCCAGTTCCTTTGTATCCGCAAGACCCAGACAATCCAGCAGTCTGCGCACATTTTCATCGCCTGCAGGGAACTGCTCCACATACGCCTGTGTCAGCACACCGTTTGCCATACCGTGAGGCAGGTGTTTTTCATATGTCAGAAAATACCCCAGACCATGAGGAATAGATGTCATTGTCTGTGCAATGGAAACACCGCCCAGTGCAGACATCAGCAGAAGTTTATCTCTGTCTTCTGCTGTGTATGTTCTTGCTTTCAGTGCAGGCATACAGTCCTTAAATACAGACAGACCCATTTCTACGATCTTTCTGCTCACATAATTTGCACGCACGGAAAGATAGCTTTCAATCAGATGTGTCAGTGCATCTACAGCCGTATTATTTGTGACTCTTGCAGAAAGCGTATCCATATATTTAGAATCCAGATAGGAAACACTTGCAAAAATATGTGCCGCAATACTGGATTTTGTCCGTTTTGCGTGCAGTGTCACAATGGCATACTGCGTTACTTCAGAACCTGTACCTGCTGTTGTGGGTACCGCTACGATAGGCAGTGCCTTGCTTGTGGCATCCCAAAGAGCATCTGTCCCTTTTTCATAATTGTTTACCAATACGGAAATGGCTTTGGAAGCATCCATGGGAGAACCGCCGCCAATGCCGATAAAGAAGTCAGCGCCCTCTTTTACAGCAATTTCTGCCGCACGTTCCACGGTTTCCACATCAGGGTTTTCCCCTACTTCATCAAATAAGATCCAGGGAATATTCAGTGCCTCCAGAGCAGCAGTCACATCTGCCTGTGCACCATTTTTCTTTGCAGAGCTGCGGCCTGTTACGATCATTGCTTTTTTGCCCAGCTTCGCCATTGCTTCCTTATGTTCTGCAATACAGTTTCTACCAAAATAGGTGTTGGCAGGCATAAAATAACGGAATCCTTCCATGTGTCATTCCTCCTTATAGGCTTATCTGCATTTTTTCATCATGCAAAATCAGCACAGAAAATCATACCAGTCCCATTCTTCCGCCATGATGGCTTCCAACGTCATTTCTGCAGGCTCCTGCAGCAGTTCAAATTCGATTTCAAATTCATGATAGCGTTCGCCTTCGATTGTCGCCACCCCTGTGATGACATAATTTTTTCCTTCACCTGTCACAAATTCCCCTTCCATCAGAAGGTCATCTTCTTCCAGATAAAATTTGTGCAGTTCCTGTCCGATCTGTTCTTCTGTAAATACCAGCTTCATACTTTTGCCCTCCTGTGTACTTTTTCTTTATTTTAACATTCCTGTAAAACAGATACAAGAAATTTTGTTTTTTTCTTCCTTTCTACCGCAATTCATGTTACACTAAAGAGCAGGAGGCGTGTAAAATTATGGTATATATTGTATTAGATTTAGAATTTAATCAGTCTTTTCCGTTTAAAACAGGAAAAAAAGCAGAACCAAATCCCGAATGTCCATTTGAGATCATTCAGATCGGTGCGGTAAAGCTGAATGATGCACTGGAACAGGTGGATACTTTTAATGCTTTGATTCGCCCCCAGATTTATCCGAGATTACATCCTTTCGTGGAAAAGATCACTAAAATCCATCCCGAACAGCTTGTAGGGAAACCCACATTTTCGGAAGTGTATCCCGCTTTTCTGGAATTTATCGGCGAAGAAGAAGCTGTTTTATGCACATGGGGCGGAGATGATGTAAAATCCCTTTTCCGAAACATTTACTACCATGATCTGGATGCAGATGCACTGACAAATCAGTTTTTTAACATACAGCCCTTTGCATCCGCCTATCTCAACCACGAAGAAGGCAAGGCAATCGGTCTGAAAAATGCAGTAACAGAGCTTGGCATTCCCGAAGACGGCTCTTATCACGATGCCCTGAATGATGCTGTGTATACAGCAAAAATCTTCCAGATTGTCCGTCCTGAAAAAATCATTGCAGATACCTTTCAGCCACTGAAAATGCTGGCAAAAAAGCCCAGACGTGTACGCACCAATATGAAAGCACTGCTGACACATATGGAAAAAATTCTGGAAAAAGAACTCACGGAAGAAGAAAAAGCGATCATCAAAACAGCATATCTTCTTGGACGGGAGCATACGTTTGATTCCGTTCCCGCTATTCATAAAAAACAAACTGATGCATAACAGTAACGCCTTCACGGTATCGTGAAGGCGTTTATTATTCTTATTGCTTATTTATTTTTATCTTCAATCGTCAGCTGTAAATCCAGTCCCTGCTCTTCTCTGACAACATGAACCGTTACCGTTTTTCCAATTTCCGTTGCATTTACAAACTCTGCCAGCATATCCATATCCATGACTGTTTTTCCGTCATATTCTGTTATAATATCGCCGACTTCGATCCCCGCTTTGTCCGCAGGGCCACCTTCTACCACTTCCATAATCAATGCCCCTACAGGCAATTTATATAAGGAAGCATTTTCCTGTGTGATACTTGTACCGGTAATACCCATATAGGCTTTCGGCATTGTACCAACCTCCAGCAGTTCTTCCACAATAGGAATAATCAGATTGCTGGGGATCGCATAGCCCATGCCTTCTACCATAGCAGAATTATATTTTGCCGTATTGATACCAATGACTTCCCCTGCACCATTTACCAGTGCACCGCCGCTGTTGCCACTGTTGATTGCCGCACTGGTCTGCAGAACGGGCAGTTCATTGCCTTCTACATTGATAGACTGTTCTTTCATGCTGATAATCCCGTCTGTGGCAGAAAGCCCCATGCCCATCGCGTTCCCGATGGCAATGACATCATCGCCGACTTCCATCACATCAGAATCCCCAAAGGTTGCCGTTACAACCTGTTCGATCCCCGCTTCATGGAGATCTGCCCAGGAAACCGTCAGCACTGCCAGATCGGATTCACTCTTTGTGCCGATCACCTTTGCAGGCACACTGATATCACCTTCAAATGTCACATAGATAGAGTTTGCATCCTCAATAACATGGTTATTTGTCGCAATGGCTACTCTGGTATCATCAGAGAAGAAAATCACGCCGCTGCCAACACCTTCTGCTTCATAAGGTATCCGAAACGCTCCGAAATACTGCGTTGTGCCGGAAATGGTTGTGGACACGCTTACAACCGAAGGCTTTACCGCTTTTACAATCGCTGTTGCAGAAAAACCGCCGCCGACAGATGTTTTCTGTGTCGGCAAAGGGGTTGTCTGTATCGCATTTGGCTCTCTCAGATAATGCTTTGTCACACCATAGCCCGCACCGATGCCAAATCCCGCTGTCCCGCCGATCAGCAGACAGCCTGCAACAAATTTCAAAAGTCTGCATTTTCTTCTGGGTTTCTTTTTTACCTGCTCTTCATAACAGTACTCCCGCAAAGAGGGTCTGGAAAGGTTTTCGGTTTCCTCTGCACTTTTCGTTTCTTCCTGTTCAGAATTTTTGCTGTTTTCTTCTGATTCTTCGGCAATTTCTGCCGCAGTTCCGTCTATATATTCTTTTCTTTCTTCTTCACTCTTATCTGCATTTGTATTTTCAAAATCATCCATACGGATTCCTCCTGTGTCTCTGTATTTCTGTTTCTATTATACTGTATTTCTTTGAATAAAATATGAACAAAATACAGCAATTCTAAAAACAATCTGCAAAAAAATAATGTCTTCTATACGATAAACAACCCGCACGGACTGTTTTTATACATTTTTTTGCAATCACTTTCTCATTTTAATATATCCACAGTGTTCCGTCAATGAGGAAAGTATGCCTCCACTATTTGCTTTCTTCCGATATTTATGCTATTATCCCCTCATAAAAATATGACTTGAGAGGGGGAATTAAAATGCATCGGAACACATCTGACAACACAACCAAAATACCTCACATCAGCAATAAGCAAAAAGAATTGGAAAAGAAAAAAGAACGCGTCAGCAGATATATCAGTCTGCTTTTACGCCATAAGCCTGAGGCTGCAGGGATCATACTGGATGAACATGGCTGGGCTTCCGTAACAGCTCTTCTGGCAGCTACAAAAATCACAATGAAAGAACTGGAAGATATTGTTGCCACAGATCAGAAACAAAGATATTCTTTTGACGAAACAAAAACAAAAATCCGTGCCAACCAAGGGCATAGTATAAAAGTAGATCTGGGACTGGAAGCAAAAGAACCACCTTCTGTACTTTATCACGGAACAGCAACCAGATTTCTGGATACCATTCTATCTGAAGGACTGAAAAAGGGAACTCGAAATCATGTACATCTTTCCAGAGATACTGAAACCGCAAGAAAAGTCGGAAAACGACATGGAACAGTGGTCATTCTGGAAATTGATACAAAAGCAATGCATGAAGCAGGATATGTATTTTACCTGTCAGAAAACAAAGTCTGGCTGACAGAGCGTGTTCCCGCAGTATATATAAAAGAAATTCTGGAAACGCAAACGCTTTAAAAAATAATATTCCCTGCATTGCATAAAAGCAAAACTCCTTTTATAATAAAGAATAAAAGTAAAAATGAAAGCTGGTGAATCTATGAAACGTAAAAGATTGGCATGTATGGGTTTAGGGGCACTGTTCGGTATTTTCTGCTACTGGCAGAATTACGGCATCACAACAACCTCTATGACATATCATGGACAGGTGCCCAAAGCATTTGACGGCTGTAAGATCGTCCAGGTGGCAGATCTGCAGAATACAGAATTCGGCAGGGATAATGCAAGACTGGTACGTAAAATCGAAGCATCCTCTCCCGATATCATCGTAATCACAGGGGATCTGCTCGACCGCAACAGAACAAACGTAGAATCTGCAATGGATTTTATTTATGAAATCAAACAGCTTGCACCTGTATATTTTGTAACAGGCAACCATGAACATCAGTCCGGCGAATGGGAAGTACTGGAAGAATCTCTGGTAAACGCAGGCGTTACCATTCTCAATAACGGCAAATCTGTTCTTGAAAAAGACGGCGATACCATCACACTGATGGGTCTGGCAGACAAAAAAGTGAATCCCTCTTATGACACTATCCTGCATACGCTCATGACAGAACAGCAGGATTGTTTCAATATTCTGTTAAGCCACAGACCTGAGCTGTTTGAAACCTATGTAAATGCAGGCGTAGATCTCGTATTCACAGGTCATGCACACGGCGGACAGATTCGTATTCCTTTCACAGGGCAGGGTATTTTTGCCCCTCATCAGGGCTTTTTCCCGAAATACACTCAGGGAATGCATGAAAAAGACGGTACCGTTATGATCGTCAGCCGCGGTCTTGGCAACAGCATATTCCCCCTGCGTCTGTTCAACCGCCCCGAATTGATCGAAGTAACACTTCGTGCAGAACGTGAATAAGGGCTGTACAAAGATAAGCTCTTTATGATAAAATAAACTGATTGCATCATAAAATTCATATGGTGCAGAGTATCTTACAAACAAAAGGAAAAGGGAGGACAATCAACATGAATCCTATCGTAACATTTGAACTGCAGGATGGCAGCATCATGAAAGCAGAGCTGTATCCCGAAATCGCACCCAATACAGTAAACAACTTCATCTCTCTGGTGAAAAAAGGTTTCTATGACGGTAAAATTTTCCACCGTGTCATCCGTGGCTTTATGATTCAGGGCGGCTGCCCCGAAGGTACAGGCATGGGCGGCCCCGGCTATACAATCAAAGGCGAATTCTCCTTCAATGGTTTCCCCAATGATCTGAAACACACACCCGGCGTACTGTCCATGGCTCGTGCAATGCACCCCAACAGCGCAGGCTCTCAGTTCTTCATCATGCACGAAACATCCCCTCATCTGGATGGTCAGTATGCAGCATTCGGTAAAGTGATCGAAGGTCTGGAAGTAGTAAACAAAATTGCTGCTGTAAAAACAGACCGTATGGATCGCCCCAGAGAAGATCAGGTTATGGTGAAAGTAACTGTGGATACATTTGACACAGAATATCCCGAACCCGAAAAATTCTAATTTTTTCTAAAAAACAAAAAAACTGCTTGCAATATTAATTGAACTGTGTTAATATTAGTGAGCAGTTGATTTTGCGGCTGTGGCGGAACTGGCAGACGCATCAGACTCAAAATCTGACGCTGGTGACAGCGTGTGGGTTCGAGTCCCACCAGCCGCATATTTTTATTGAATATGCAGGAAGCTTGCAAATTCAGCAAAAAGCCCGTAATCCTTGAAATATCAAGGCTTGCGGGCTTTCTTCATTTTTATTTTAACGTGTATAAAATACACCTAAATGTGAATTCTAACACCAAAAAATGGAAGCGATGCAACTTTCGATGCAACTTTTTTCGGTGCTAATAATGCCGTATAAATACGTAGGAAATCAGCCTTTCCCCCTTCTGAAAATAACGGTTTCTGCAAAAAAATAATAGTATGCAACAGAAGCGGTCGGTATACAGTAAAAAGGAGCGGGTTTGATATGCCCCTTGTCAAGTAGACAGGTCAAATATCTAAAATGAAGTGCCGAATGATCGTACAGAAATGTGCGGTCATTTTTATGCACACCATTTCTCTTTATATTTCTCAATTCTTTTATTGGGTGGAATTGGATATGCGGTCGGATTTTTTGCAGATAAAGCCTCTATTCTTACCTCTGCTGGTATTTTACAATGGTATCTGTCTTGGGGACGTTCCTCGCTGTAAAATCTGATATAATCCATTATTGCAAATTTCAAAGAGGATTCATCTGTGATCTTATACATCTGGAATATTTCTGCCACCGCTGCCATATTCTCTTGAAATTGTAATCACAAAACCATTCTTCCTATCTTTTGTCACAGGAACCTATTCCCTTGCTTTTTCCGGTAAGATCCTGTCAGAGATCGGTTTGAACAATCTTTGATAAAATTTGATAATGATTCCGACAATCAGTGCTGCGATCAGAGTACCTTCGCGGACACCTACCAATTTATGCATGAACACAAGGGAAATCACTACAGAAATGGCTGCCATAGAGATATCAGTGATGATTTTTACATTCCCATATTCTTTCCTCGATACAATCGCAATTGCTTTGATAAAAGCATCCCCGGAAAGCATGACAACATTTCCCAGAAGTTCCAGATACACCCCAAAAGCAAGGATACAGCAGCCGACAAATAGAAATATAAGCTGCAAAATATAGGAAGTCGGTTCAATACCTTTCAGAAGGAATAAAGAAAAGTCCGTAAGATAACCAAATGCAAACGCAAGGATTGCCTGCATGATAATTTCAGATATCACTATATCCTTTCGCAGCAGAGCAATCTGGACAACGATTTGCACGAAGCATAAAACGATCAGCCAGTTACCCAAAGAGAATTTTGGGATCACCAGTGACATAGTAAACGGGATCGCTGCAACAGGGGAAGTCCCTAATCCCGCCTTCGTCGTACAAGCAACCCCAAAGGAACATATGAACAGCCCCATCATAAAAATAGCATATCTTCTGCCCAGATACTCTTTATCTCCCAGAAAAGTTTTTAATTTCTGATTCATAACCTCACCCCATAACACAACTAGTTGTATATTAAACGATTGATGAAGGACTGTTGAACAGTCCCTCTTATTCTATTCCATATTCACAGCTGCTTTTTTAATCAACCAAAGCAACTGCTTTTTTTCTTCGTCAGAAAATCCTTCCAGTAGAGCATTTCCTGCTCTGTTACCATTTTCTT
Source organism: uncultured Clostridia bacterium (assembly GCA_937888765.1). Classification (GTDB taxonomy): domain Bacteria; phylum Bacillota; class Clostridia; order Lachnospirales; family Anaerotignaceae; genus Anaerotignum_A. The sequence goes on from CALASU010000254.1 coordinate 8,411, forward strand.
TCAGCGAAGAATACATGCTCTTTCCTTCTTCCGTCAAAAAGACCGCATTTGCTCTTCCATCGTTTTTTGATACGACTGTATACAAATACTTTTTTTGTTTTAATCTTTCTACAATATTACGCGCAGCCTGATGTGTGATTTTTAAGTGGTCTTTTAAACCGGATGCTGTTGCTCCTTCATTTGTACCGAAATAAAGCATTGTCTCAGATTGCACTGGTGTCAGATTTTTTTGTTCTAAATCAATATCACGCATATAGTTCAGTTGATTTCCAATTTTTAAAATCGTTCTTTCGATTTCAAATTCAACTTCGTTCATTTCACACACCACCTTTACACAACTTGTTGTATATTATACTCTTTTTTGATAATAATTGCAACCAAAAGAAAATGCTTAGGGTATTCTCCTAAGCACCGGCTTTATTTTAAACATTATATTTCGTATATTAAGTTAATACGCTTTCATTCCTCAATATCCAATCAACTGCCAAACGATTACAGAATAAGCATATCTATTAATATCAAAGAGTAATGCTTATGTGCTAAATGCTGAAAGAAATAATAGAAAAAAGGCGCAATCAAAGGACATAGTCCAATCACAAACAGGATTTTCCAGATAACCCCTTTTTTCATAGGATACCCTCTTCAGCAAAATGTTATTTACCAGATTATTCGCCTAATTTATTATCAAATTCGGCGCCATCAAATGAGAAAAATTCTACCTTCCCACATTTTTCACATCTAAATATATTCATCGTTACAGCACCAGACATAAGACGATTCCAATCACTGAAGAAAAATGTTTCTTCCCCCAGTTTAAATGTTACTGGTCCATAATCCAGCATATTTCCATCACATCTTAAACACTTTAAATCTGTGCGTCTCTGTGCAATATTCTTTTTACGCTCTTCTTCTTTTTCCTGTTTAGCATGATTTATATTATCTAAATAATTTTGCAAATCATCAGCACCATCTGCACGCCCTGTATTTAAAGCCGCCTCAGCCCTTTCTACAGCTGACAGTGTTTTATACCGGGAGTAACAATCTTTACAAAGAGTTTGCGTTGTATTTCCACAGTTTAATTTCTTTTTATTTAACAGGCCTAATTCTATCCCACAAAAAATGCATTTTTCATCCATATTAAGGATTCCTCCTCACTTAGTCCTTTCCATTAAATTCAAATTTTTACAACACCAAATAGAATAAAACCAACCGTATTTATCGCAAAATTGGCAAACATATGAACAAACCAAGAAGGGTAAATAGTATCATTTAATTCATTATCGTACCATTCACGGAAATCACATCCTAATTCTTCTGATTAAGTATCAAGTTCAGCATAATACAGTTTATCCGCATCTGCATCATAAACTGCAACTGTAAAATTAAAAGAACTGCGATCCAAAACTTCGGAGGTGTCAAAAGGATCATTGCTCTCCGAATGACGGTCATAAAAGAAATAATATCCCTCTTCAACCTTGGATATATCATGCTCCAAGTATGGACCATATGTCATTTCAGGCGTTTCCAGTCCATATAACAATGCTGTTACCGTATCATCCTTTACAGGCAAAGCATGCCATGTATTATCTTCTTTGATCGTATCTTCAAAGATATCGTCTTCGAATTCAAATTCTATATATCGTTCGCCGTCCCCATGAAAACCGCCATGGTCATCATCCTTGGAAATCACTTTCGCAGAGTTTACATCTGCACCAAGTACCATAGAAATATCATCATAGGACTGGCAGGCAGACACCAGTAGAGCCATAGCAACCACTGCAGTCAAACTTCTGATCATTTTCTTCATGCAAATTCCTCCAATCTATTTCTAAATAGATTATAACATAGAAATATATTGGGAATTCTTAAGGCTTCCTTACGATTTCAGTCTATATAAAAAAGCTACCTCTACAGGCAGCTCCTTTCTGCCAAATATTCAAAGCCGACTTTGTTTCGTTTTCTTCATGCTTTTCAAACTATTCCATCTTCCAGCCATGATCTCCATGGTAGATCATATATTTTGTCATGCCTGCAGAAATAAACAAGACTAAGATATTCTTTTTTAAAAACCAAAATCATCCGTAAAAGCAATATCCATAATCACTTCATGCCGCAGAACTTCAAGTGCATTATTGTTATCATAAGCTACCAGATAATACTTCTGTTCTTCAGTATATTTCTTATTCTTGAAAGAGAACCGCAAGCGGAATACACGTTTTGCAGCCTCTTTCTCTTTCTTATCGGCAACGTACAGATGCTCATTAGAGATCTTTTCACCCTTTTCTGTAATAAAATAAATTTTATAAGTTGTTTCTTTTACCACATCACTGATAGGCTCTTTCTGTATGAAATCTATTGTTGTGATCAGATTTGTAATTTTATTTGTAATGCTGATCAGTTCAATCTGTACAGTAGAAACATCCTTATATCCCCGTTCTGTTTTTACCTCAATCAACGGAACCAGCATTTCCTGCGGGGAACATCCACCATGTACATAGTTCACACCGGAACCCGGTTTTTTGAAAATATCTGTTCCTACAGGATAAGAGATTACTGTACCCGCATCATTTGTATAGAACTTATTTGCTTTGATAGAATCAACGCCAACAACACTTACTGCAGCGTCCGCCAAGGTATATCTGCGGCCTACTGTTGCGCCAGAGCTATATACAGAACCAATCTTGTCACTTTCTTCCAATGCATCCCTCTTATACAGAAAGCCATGATCAGCGGTTACAATAAAATTGGATTTATTCGCACTGGTCAGCCGACGAATCAGATTGTAGATTTCGTCTACTGCTTCCTCACAAGCATTGAATACCTCATGTTCTGTGCCTGCATCATCGCCTCTGCCATCAATCTGATTATGATAAATATATACAATATCCTGATATGCAAAAATATTTTTCAGTTCTGCGATACTGGATGTTTTAATATCCTTGTACCGGATGCATTTACTGTTTGGTTTATACTGCTGCAGAATTGCCTGTCGCAGTGCTGTTGTTTCTGTTTTCCTGCCATCTGCCAGAACAGAATACGCATTTGTAAGCTTCAGTGTTTTATGCGGCAATAGCGCAGCCATACCATAAGCGGTAATCGAAGGCAGCATACTTACCATGGGCTTAATCGCTGCCTTGATTTTTTCGTCTGCCTGCAATTTTTCCAGTAAGGATACCCCCACTTCATATCTGAGTGCATCAGAAATAACGACAATAATCTGTTCCCTGGAAGACTGTACATATTTCTGAATATACTTTCGATAAAAATTCTTTTGTTGATCTATCTGCAATACCGCATATTCCTTCCGGAATAATTCAGTCCAGTTCACGCATACCTTTGCCAGATATTCATTCGTATAAATGTTCTCTATCAATGTTCTAAGCTTACTGAACTGAGAAACATCTTCCAGTTTATCCAGATAATAATAGAAATAACGATAATAGCGATCCATATAGCACAGTTTATTCGTGTATTTCTTTACCATATCATTCAGACTATCGGATTTTTCATAGTGCATATCAGAAATAATATCCCAGGCGTTCTGCAGCACAAAATATTCAGAGCGATAGAACTTTCCGAAATGCCCCTGTCGACGCATCTTAACTAAATCAGGAATCCTATAGTTATCCAGTTTTGCAGCAACATCTTCCAATTCCAGACGTTCGATCATCCATGTAATCAGAATTTCTTCTATGCCCGCAAAAATCCGGCAAGATACCAATGCTTCCGCAGGCATCTTTTTAAATTCCGCATCTGCTTTCAGAATATCGTATACTTTTGCAGAAATCTGGTCGAAGCGTTCACTATACTGCGTATGATTCATCAGGTTGTCCAGAAATGTCAGAATCGTACCGAATTTAAAGCTGACAAAAGGATTCCATGCCACAGGTACATCCTCTGTAATCACTTTAGAGGTGTATGTGACAAACAGAGTCAATGTCAGCTTTTCCAGAGTCGGATTTTCATCTGTATAGCCAAATACTTCTTCCACTAAACGCCAGAAGTGCCTCAGAAGATTATATTTTTCAAATTCTGCCAGATAAGGGCTTTCCTCCAGATCGTCCAGCAAAATGGTACGAAGCACCTCCTCAAAAGCAGGTATTTTGCATTTACATACAATACTCATCATTGCAATTTCAATCGTATTTCTGTTGTAAACCTCAAAATCCGTATCATAAAATGCCCTGGTACGTTTCTTTTCGCCGAAAAATCGGATATGCTCCTGAATGACCGTTTTACACTGCTCCGGCATATTCAGATCCAGCATCAACAGGGAAACTCTATCTGCACAGAATTCCACTGAATATCTGATCGTATCTGCCAGATGATTCTCCTTCAATGCCGGCTTTGGAAACGGAGCATAAATAAGATAGTTGTTCTCTTTGTCTACACACTCCAGAAAATATTTGGTATAAAACTGATTATCCTTTTCCAGATGCAGCACCTTAGCATTCGCCAATTCTAAAGTATCCACATCTTCGATAAATTCAGCGTTATCATCGTACCAGAAAACGAGTTTTCGCATCTCTCCGGTAAATTCAGTATTCAATTTATCTGCAATTTGCTTTAGGTTAAGTTCAGCCATAAAATCACCTTTTAAATCTTCGCCAGAATCTGCATCTTTTTGCCGTCTCTGCCAGTCTGGACTTTTTCATAATTCACTTTCACGCCATCATCCAGAGCAATATCAATACGAGAATGCGCAATATGAGACAACTTTGCATCGTATTCCTGCGTTTCCTTATATTGTTTCTGTAATTTTTCTCTGCGTTTTTTCGCTTTTGCAATTTCTTTGGAATTGCTGCTGTTATCTTCAATTTCCTGCATACGCTGCATTTCACGTTCATAGATATGCTGGGTCTTATGGAGATACTCAACACGCAGATTGCCGACAGTATCTGCATTCCAACGATGCATATACACAAGAGCCTTAAATCCATTCTGCTTGCCGCTGTCAAACAGCCAATAAATCGGGCGTTTCTGATAAATTCTATTATGATCCTTAATAAAATCTGTCAGGAAGTAGTTGCGGATCACTTCACGAGGAGTTGTCCCCTTATTCCCCAAAGCTTTTGCAACAAAATCAAGGTTTGTTTCCAGATTCTTTTCACCAAAGACTTTCTTCATCCACGCACAGAATAAGCCAACAATATCATCTTCAAAGTATTCCTCATCTGTAATAGGAATGCAGTTATCCTGATCGAAAATGAAGGTGCTGTATTTACTGTCATCCCATTCACCCCCGGCATATACCACCCCCGGCTCATCCAGAGAATAGCGGCCAAACATACAACCAACTGCATAGGATAGCAGACTACGAATGTCCCTGCCAAGGTCAGCCTTGCGAACAGTAATATCCTTATCTTCCACTTCAGGAGTCAATTCATCCTGAAGTCCATAAATTTCGATAAAAATGCGATTCAGTTCTTCTTCATTCGCTTTTAGCTGATTGAAGCGTTTCTCACAGAGGGCTTCCCATTTTGCATAGGAATCCATCAGAGAAGCCTTGTGGCCGCCATCCAGATCAGGGATTTCAGCAGCAAGGACAAGGGGATGAACAAGAAAATCCCATGATGTTTCAAAAGAATCCCAGTCTTGTTTAGAAATGGTAATATTTTCTTCCACCAGAGAAATAATATCTTCATTCTCCATCACTTGCGGCAAAGCAGGTACACGAGCTATATCACCCGCTTGAAAATTGATGGTTGGCGCAATTAACCGCAGCACTTCAAGTGCCATATTAGAATTTAATAACGCTAAGTATAATAAGACAGTATGCTTATCCGCAAACAAAGACATTCCGGCAATATCAGAAAGATTGTATTCTTTATATCTGAACGCAGGCTTGCCTGAGGTAATCAGCGACCAGGAAAGAGATGGTTTGAATTTTAAGTCAGAAGGATAATCCTGAACATTTCTTCCATCTTTCTTAGCATAAGCAAAAATTTTTTCACCACAGTTTTCCCAGTTCACAACATAATCGTTATTTCCGTACCACTTTCTATACTCGCCCCCCTTATTATACGGAAACCATCTTGCAGTACTTATCTTTGCTTCAGAATAGCTCTTAATAGCTGTATCCATTTTTTGCGAATCCACTTCCCACCAGAGTCGCAAAAATTTTCCGTTATCGCCAGTCTTCATACCATTTCTTACGAGTGCATACTCACCAATTCTTTTGCCGGTTTTAAAGGCATTCAATATGGCATTACTTACCCAATACGCTATTGGCATCCCCGGAATTTTTGAAAAATCTACTGTACTAATTTGTGCAAATCTATTGTCTTTCATCGGAAACGCTTTTGGTTTCTCATTTTCAATATCTTTCAAAGTAATCTGATTATATGTTCCTTTATACTTCTTAGAAATTGTGTTTCTAAAAACCGTAACTGCTGTACCAAAAGCAATCCCCATAACCATATTTTCCATATGCAGCAAGTTAGTAATCGTTTTCGTTGTAAGGATTTTTTCTCTCATTTTTTCAAAACTAGATAAGAACATCCAACTCTGCATTGTTACCATGCAGTTATAACCATTTTCAACAGTCATTCGATTTCCTTTTTCAATGCAGCAAGCAAACAAATCTGCTTTTGTATCAAAATAATGATCTTTTACAAACTTAGATAAAGATGGACTCATCCCACTACTGCCCATATAAGGCGGATTCGTCACGACAGTATGATATTTCCGGTCCATTACCTGTCCGATTTTAACAAATTCCAACAGCTGCTCCTGCGTCTGATCAATACCAACAGTATCGAAAGATAATTGCTCTGCATCAAATTTATCTGCAAATCTATACAGCAATTCCCAATCATAATGATCTACATTCAGGATAGAGCCATATTCCTTTGCATCCACCAGTGTATCCAGTAAGCCATTCATCTGTTTTTGGGCATTCTTCTTTTCCAGAGCACTTAAGCCTGCACCAAAATAGTCCAGATGCCCACGATTTATGCCATTGCTTTCCTGAATCACATATACATGAGGCTTAATTTCACGACTGAAGATACGGCGGTCATACTGGCGAGCCTTCATCATAACAGCAAAATATGCCAGCTGTGCCGCACGGTTATCAATATCCAGACCAAACAGGTTGTTTTCCAGAATAGACCGTGCCGCATCCCGCTGGGTATATCCCTGAGATTCATAAATCTGCATCAGCACATCAAAGCAATACACCAGTATATGACCGGACCCCATAAAGGGGTCGATCACCTTGATATCCTCGGGATGCAGATTACGATATTCTGCACGGATTTCTTCCAGCTGTGTCTGTACATCAGTTTCCTGTTCTGCTTCCTCCAGATAATATTTCCAGTTTTCTTTCAGGCTTTCATTCGGATGACCTTCCACCCACAGACGGCCAAGGCTGTTTTCTACCATATAACGAACGATCCAGTCGGGTGTAAACAACTGTGTTGCCGCAGGAATGCGCTCCTTTGTAATTTTCACATTCTTTTTCAGAAGTGCAAAGGTTTCATCCTTCGGTTCGATATTGTAATACTGATACATCCACCCAATGATCTCAACCTGACCTTCTTTTTCGACATCAAAGTTTTCTTCTGCAATATCATGCACCAGACGCCATACCACACCGTCCCGATCTGTAAAGGAGATCGTCAGCAGCAGTTCTGTATAGTCATTTGTTTTCTCAAACAGTTCAGGCAGAATTTCATGCAGCTCATTGCACTGCCTGATAAACAGCATACGGAACAGTTCATCCAATTTATTTTCATCCTTCAGCTGCATGATTCTGGCTGTTTCCACTTCTGTAAATTCCATGTCTGTATCGAATGGAGTTGTTACAAAGTCCGGTTCATTTTTCGCAGAATTCTCGGAAGAAAGCACGCGGATTCCGGAAGGCAGATACGCATTCACTTCCATAAAGCGAATGGCAAGCAGACGGTTGAACCATGTGTATGCAATTTCTTCGATGATTGCTTTGAAGGCTGCAGCATAGTCACTTTCACGCTCTTTTTCACGAATCGCTTTGACCAGAGCATTTCTCTGCTCAATATCCTTACCTGCTGCCTGTGCATAGTCCTTTGTGCCAATATCAAAGAACTGCAGGTCATGGGTAGACTGCGGCAGGGGTTCAGCAATGCCATTTTCGCTGACCCCAATCAGACCCGCTTTATATGTAATATCTGCAATGAGCTTGTTCCTTGCCCATACAGCAAAGTTTTTAATCGCAGTTTTATTCATAGATTTTCACCTGCTTCTCTTAGAATTCAATGTGAAGAACAGTGTCTTCTTCCAGTTCAGCCAACAGTTTCTTTTCCAGTTCAGCAATGTATTTTTTAACATCATCTGCTGTTTCCACCTGCCAGCTTGTCTGTGTATTTACAGATTTGATACTGACTACTTTGTTTTTCTTTACTTTTGGCTGAGGTTTCACGTCAACCTTGGGAGCAGCTTCTGTTTTATCGCCATCTTTTTCAGGTTCTACAGTATCAACCTCAACCATCGTTGCCTCTGTATCAGCAATTTCTTTCAGGAAACGAACCTTCCATGCATCCGCTTCGTATTTATAATTCTGTAATGTCGCCAGATTATTGCAGGATTCTGCTTTATTGGTCAGCTTCCTGAAGATTTCAATATACTTATCTTTCAGCATATTTTCACACTGTTTTCCTGCCAGTTCATCCATAACACGTTTTTTCTGTTCCCGGATCACTTCCAGAACAGGCTCACATGTTTTTTCCATCAAAGCATCATAAAGATCGGTATATGTATCCAACAAATTCGGAAGCTTAAAGATTTCTTTATAAGGTTTTGCCATCTTCAGGATAGCTTTGATCTGACAAACCGCACCTTCAATTTTTTCATCAACGATATAAGAACGGCTATCTTCAAAAATTTCAATCAGACAAATTGCTTTATTGAAGATATTGAGCTGTTCACCGTTAAAGAAATTTTTGACAGGCTCAAAGTCATCTGCAAAGTCAAGATAATCATCCCTGTTTTTATCGATCAGATGGAAAAATTCTGTTGTACCTGTGAGTTGGATCACATCATTCATCAGCTTTTTACCATCAGATAACAGAGCTTTACCGGGATATTTCGGCTGGTTTTTATAATGGATTTCCAGTTTTTCCAATTCGGATTTGAACTCTTTTGCACAACTTACAAAACTGCTCATCATTGCATCATCATCTTCGCTGATAGATGTAGAGCCGAACAGTTCTTTCATCACTTCACGCACTGCTTTTTTCTGTCTTGCATTGGCATGTGCACGTTTTTCTGTCATCAGTTTTTCATTGTTTTCCTTACGCGTGATATATCTGATGATTTCCTCAACAGGTTTTGTCAGTAAGGAAACAGGTTCACTGTTCATATAAAATGCAATTTCACTATCCTTGAACAGTTTCGCTACCAACCAATGCACATCTGCTTCTACAAAGCCATAGGGGTCTTTCATAAAGCGGTTCAGCAAGGTTTTCATTGATGTTTTTGTATGATTTTGCGTATTGCTTGCGATAGGCTTAGTATGGTGTTTAGTTCAGTTTATAAAAGCGAAAAAGTCGGGAATAAAAAACGCAAATGACGAAAAAATAATAGAACTGAAAGATTTTATTTTCTTATTTTTATT
>CALASU010000255.1 GCA_937888765.1 uncultured Clostridia bacterium
AATGAAAATGAAAACAGCATTGACCATTGCAGGCAGTGACTGCAGCGGAGGCGCCGGCATTCAGGCGGATCTGAAAACGATGACGATGAATGGCGTATATGCGATGAGTGTCATTACAGCACTGACAGCGCAGAACACGACCGGTGTAAGAGCCATTCAGGAAGTAGATCCCGTATTTTTAAAACAACAGATAGATGCAGTTTTTGAGGATATTTATCCCGATGCGGTCAAGATCGGAATGGTATCTGACAGCGGGCTGATTCGTGTGATTGCAGACAGATTAAGAGAGTATCAGGCAAAAAATGTGGTTGTTGACCCTGTGATGGTTGCAACATCTGGTTCTGCATTGATGAAAAATGATGCGATACAGACACTGATTGAAGAATTACTGCCATTGTCTGCACTTGTAACACCCAATATTCCGGAAGCACAGATTCTTTCTGATCTGACAATCGAAAGCAAGGAAGATATGGTCACTGCCGCCAAAAAGATCGGCGATACATACCATTGTTCTGTTCTTCTGAAAGGCGGTCACAGCATCAATGATGCGAATGACCTTTTATATGCAGACGGAGAGATAGTGTGGTTTGAAGGAAAACGCATTGATAATCCCAATACGCATGGTACAGGCTGCACCTTGTCCAGTGCCATTGCGGCGAATCTTGCAAAAGGGTTTTCGCTGATAGAATCTGTGCAGAAGGCAAAGGACTATATTTCCGCTGCATTGGCTGCGATGCTTGATCTTGGCGAAGGCTCCGGCCCGATGCATCATGCCTTTGCTCTGCAGGGGGAATATGCAGAAGCAGCCGCAGAATGAACATCGTAAAAAGACCGCAAATTGTACGATATACCAACGGAGGGAAAAATCATGAATCTGACAGACAAATTATATGAAGCTGCAAAGTCTATCTGGGATGGCTATCTGCATCAGCCCTTTGTAAAAGAATTAGGAGAAGGCACACTGGCGATGGAACGGTTTCGTTTCTATATGATCCAGGATTATCGTTATCTGCTGCAATATTCCAAGGTATTTGCTCTGGGTATTGTAAAAGCGGAGGAGGAAGGATTACAGCGTTTGTTCGCAAATATGGTACATGATACGCTGGACGGCGAAATGAACGTACATAAAGCATATATGGCAAGACTGGGGATTACAGAAGAAGAGGTTGCCAATACCAAAACATCTTTGATAAATCAGTCCTATACTTCCTATATGCTGGATGAAGCGCATAAGGGCGGTGTGCTGGAAATTCTGGTAGCGGTGCTTTCCTGTGCATGGAGTTATCAGATGATCGGGGAACATCATAAAACGATTCCCGGTGCGCTGGAGCATCCGATGTATGGGGAATGGGTAAATGGGTATTCCTGTCAGGAATATTGTGACAGTACACAGCTTATCATTGACCTTGTCAACAAGTATGGCAAAGGGATTGATGAAAAACAAGAAGAACATCTGAAAGAAATTTTTGTAAACTGCAGTCGCTATGAAGCGGACTTTTGGACGATGGCCTACGAGTTAAAAGCATAAGAAGTATGGGAAAAGGTTGGAAGACCTTTGACAGAAAGGAGACGTTTGATATGAAAAAAGTATTTACTGTATTGTTAACAGCTGTTCTGGCTTTTGGTGCGGTGGGCTGCGGTGGCAGCGACTCTGCGGAAGAAAATAGTGGTCTGGAAGATTTCACTATTGTTCTGGACTGGTATCCCAATGCGATTCATTCTTTTTTGTATGCAGCCCAGGAAAAGGGTTATTTTGCAGAAGAAGGTCTGAATCTTGTTGTAAATTTCCCTGCTAATACAAATGATGGCATTTCTTTGCCTGCAGCGGGTAAAGCAGATGTGGGGATGTATTACCTGCAGGATGCTATCTTAACAGCGACAGAAGAGGATGTACCTATTGTTTCTATTGGTGCAGTCGCTCAGGAATCTCTGAATGTTGTCATTGCTCTGAAGGAAAGCGGCATTGACGGTGCGGAAGATCTGGCGGGTAAAAAGATCGGCTATGCAGGTACGGCCCTTTCCGAAGCACAGATTGAATGTATGCTGGAAAAAGCAGGTGTTTCCGCAGAAGACTGTGAATTGATCGACGTTGGTTTCGATCTTCTGACTGCAACAACAACAGGTCAGGTGGATGCTACTATCGGCAATATGGTGAATCATGAAGTGCCTCAGCTGGAGGAACAGGGCTTTGAAATCAATTATTTCTTCCCTACAGACTTCGGTGTACCTGAATATTATGAACTGGTATTCCTTGCCGGTCAGGACGCAGTGGAAAATAACCCCGAAAAACTGCAGAAATTCCTCCGTGCTGCAAATAAAGGCTTTGATTTCATGCAGGAAAATCCGGAAGAAGCACTGCAGATTCTGTTGGATAACCAGAATGCAGAAAATTTCCCTTTGTCTCCAACAGTGGAAAAAGCAAGTATGGATATGCTTTTGCCTGCTATGGAAAAAGCCGATGCACCTTTTATGAAACAGGATATTGCTATCTGGCAGCAGAACGCAGACTGGCTCTATGAAAGAGGTCTGCTGAGCGAACAGACAGATGTTTCCTTTATTGTGGCAGATCTTCTCGCAGAATAAGAAAGAACGATAAGAGGGATGAATCAATGTTTTCAGCATGGATTTGTCCCTCATTTTTATGGGTGGTTTGCAGAGAAAATACTGTGGATTGCCTTTTAAATTTTTTGTTGTAGATTCTCTATCGGATTCGTTTCCATCTGAGTTATCAATGCGGCGAGTATAAACCTATACAGTGAAGAGCGAAAATATACGGTAATACCATTGAGAGATTTGCTGTATTTTGATATAATAAAAATCTGACGATTTTTGGGAAAGTTATATATTCGCATATTCTAAAAGTATCAGGGAGGTAAAGAGAGATGACAGTGGAGAATTTTTCAGGACCCATTATCGGTGCAGTGATTGGGTATTGCACCAATTATATTGCAGTAAAGATGCTGTTTTATCCAAGAAAAGAATTGAAGGTATGCGGGCATAAAGTTCCGTTTACACCGGGAGCGATTCCGAAAGGGAAACCTAGGCTGGCGAAAGCCATCGGCAGTACGGTTGCGAATATGCTGCTTACGGAAGAAGATATGAAGCAGAAGATGCTGTCTGCGGAAACAGAAGAAGCCGTAATCAATAAGATGATGGAAGGGTTATCGGGTAAAGTATATACAGGCGTTGGAAAAATTTGCGCTACATATGAAGAATATACTGCTCTTAAGGCAAAGGTATCAGAGAATATTACAGGGCAGATCATGGATTCGATAGAAAAAATGGATCTGAAAACGGTAATCATGAGAGAAGCAGAAAGAGTCATCAAAGAAAAAACTGCAGGTACGATGCTTGCTATGTTTTTGAATGATGAAATGTTAGGTACTTTTATGCAGCCTGTCGGGGATGAATTAGAAAATTATATCGCTGAAAACAGCAGAGCGTTCGTACAGAAAGAAGTTGAGGAAAAGATGCTCGTTCTGGAGCAGAAGTCCATGCTGGATGTATGTAATGAAATGAACCTGCAGGAAGAAAAGATTCGGGAAGGGATTCGTTCTGCGTACCGCAGTGTTTCGGAAAAGGCAGTAAGCGGTATTTTAAAGAATGTAAATATTTCCATGATGATCGAAGAAAAGATCAATGAAATGCAGATAGAAGAACTTGAAAAGATGGTGTTAACCATTATGAAAAAAGAATTGGATACGATTGTGAATTTAGGTGCACTCGTTGGCGGTATTCTGGGCATTTTGAATATGTTTTTCTAAAAAAATGCAGACAGGCATATAACAAGGAGATACAATATGAATATTCTGGTAATAGATGGACAGGGTGGTCAGCTTGGCAGTCAGCTGATCAAGGCACTTCTTGGAAATTTCAAGGAAATACAGATTACTGCGATAGGCACAAATGCCGTTGCGACAGCGGCGATGCTGAAAGCCGGTGCAAAGCAGGCGGCTACAGGCGAAAACCCTGTGATTGTGGCCTGCCGAAAGGCGGATCTTATCATTGGGCCGATCGGTATTGTGATTGCAGATGCTCTGCTTGGCGAAGTGACGCCTAAAATGGCGGCTGCGGTGGGACAGGCGGATGCTGTAAGGATATTGCTTCCTGTAAATAAATGCGACAATTTGGTAGCAGGTGTGCCTGATCTGAACCTGTCTACGCTGATTGCAGATGTGGTTGTGAAAGTGAGTAATCTGAAAAAAGAAATTGCAATTTCCCGAAAAGAATGTTAAAATGAAACAGTGATCCAGAAGGATGACATTCGGACAGAAGTCTTTGTTTTAAACATAATCGTATATAGCAGAAAATGATATCAGAAGGTGTCACGATTCCCAGAAGGGAGCAGTGCGCCTTTTTTACTTTGGAACGGAGTGTAAAAATGAAAAAAAGAATCCATATAAAAACATTGACTTTATCAGGTATGTTTCTGGCACTGGCGTTATTACTGCCATTTCTGACAGGGCAGATTCCGCAGATCGGTTCCATGCTTTGCCCGATGCATTTCCCGATATTGCTGTGCGGATATTTTTGCGGCGGTGCAATGGGGCTGATCATAGGCTTTCTGGCACCGCTTCTGCGTTCGGCTTTGTTTGGAATGCCGCCTATGTTTCCTGTTGCAGTCTGTATGGCGGCTGAACTGGCGGTCTATGGCATCACAGCAGGCTTTTTGTATCGTATTTTTCCCAAGGGGAAAGGGACGGTCTATCTTTCCCTGATTGCTGCAATGATTCTGGGACGTATCTTCTGGGGTGTTGCGATGCTGTTTTGTATTGGAGCAGAAAATTTTGGTATAGCGGCATTTCTGGCAGGAGCAGTAACAACGGCATTGCCGGGGATTGTATTACAGCTTGTATTGATTCCTATGATTGTGCTTACGATGGAAAAATACAGAAACAGTTTATAAAAAAGATAATGAAACAACAGAAAAAACAAACAGTAATAATAATGATATTAAGGCAATTCAAATATTTAAGGCAATAATTGAAAATAATCAAGATGAAATTTCTCCTTTTTTGAAAGACAATCTTCAATATGAAAATAATAAAATAATACTTCAAAAGAAACATTTAAGAGAAGAATTAAATATTATGCTTGAAAGAATCACCAATAATTCAGCATTTGAAGAAGGATGGATAACAGAAATGACTGGTGAAATAATAAAAAATTAAAGGAGAAAATTTATGGAGCGCAAATTACAAGTTTTCATCTCCTCTACATATATAGATTTGCAAGAGGAAAGACAAGCTGCAGTTCAAGCAATATTAAATGCAGGACATATACCTGCTGGAATGGAACTGTTTAAAGCTGGTAATAACACACAACTTGAAGTGATTCAACGCTGGATTGATGAATCAGATGTTTATATGCTGATTTTAGGTGGTCGATATGGTTCAATAGATGAAAAAACGCAGAAAAGCTATACCCAACTAGAATATGAATATGCACTAAGAAATAAAAAACCTGTTTTTGCAGTTGTATTATCCGATTCTATGCTGCATAAAAAAGCAAGTACACGAACTGATATTTCTTTTTTTGAAAAGACTAATATTGAAAAGTATAATGCTTTTAAAGATTTAGTTTTATCTAAAATAGTGCGTTTTGTTGATGATGCAAAAGATATTGAAATAAGTATATTGTCATCACTATATGATTTTTCTAAAAATCCAACATTAGTTGGATGGGTTAGAGAACTCATTCCTGACCCAAATAAAAAAGTATTGCATAAATGTTATAAATGCGGTAAAGAGGAACTTTTACATTTAAGCCCAAATTATCAAAATGGTATTGAAGAATTTGAACTTATAAATCAATGGCATAAAATTAAAATTGACACCCCTCAATATGGAAGTGAGTTAGATACCATAAAGTTGGATTTTGAAATATGTGATAAATGTTTGGTTCAGTTCGTTAACTCTTTGAAATTGAAGGAGTTGATTTTTGGAGATGATTATTGGTATCCAACCGAAAATGATTATAATGAGTAATTTTACAACAATAAAATGCTTGTGGTTTATACTGCAAGCATTTTTCATAACCAAATTATAATGTATGTGAACCTTTCTGCCTCCAGCTACGTCTATATTAGTGAAAGCGCTTTTAGTAAACACAAGGAGGTGATGATATGACCGAATTTGAAATACTGCTGAATGAATGTAAAAATGCTGTCGAACGGTTCGTGTGGTTTAAGCTGTCATCGAAACCCGACGCAGATGACATCTTGCAGGAAACCTATCTGACCGCTTTTCAGAAATTTGATACACTTGCAGATAAATCCCATTTCAAAGCGTGGATAATCAGCATTGCCCGAAATAAATGCAATGACTATTACCGCAGAAAAGCGAAAAGTGTTGATGTTTCTATTGATGAGCTAACTGAACAGCCGCTTGCAGCAAGCCGCTACGGATATGTTGAACAGCACGATGTTTATGATACGCTTGAATCATTATCCGAGAACGATAAACAGATAATCGACCTGTTTTACATTCAAGGCTATAATCAAAGCGAGATTTCTCAAAGGCTTAATATTCCCGTTGGAACTGTAAAAAGCAGACTTTACACAGCAAGAAACAATTTCAAAAGGTTATATCTGCCTGACGCGATTTATAGAAAGGTTGATGAAAATATGAAAAAGCTGCCTGAAATTATGCCCGAATATACAATCACAAAGCTTGATAAAGAGCCGTTTTCCGTTAAGTGGGAGGAACTTATGGGATGGTTTATTGTTCCGAAACTTGGCGAAAAGCTTAACTGGGCAATATACGATTTCCCAAAAAGAAACCGCACAGAATATGATGAAATGCAGGTTATAGGTGAAGCAGAAATCCACGGCATTGAGGGCGTAGAAATAACTGCAAAGCAATACGCTCCTATGGATTGCAACAAAACAGATAATGATAAAATTGCGGAGCGAACCTTTATTGCACAGCTTACTGATACGCACTGTCGTTTTCTTGCTGAAAGCCACATAAGCGGCGAAGTAAAGAAATGCTATACCTTCCTTGACGGTGATGAGTTTATTCCAAACTGGGGTTTTGGCGAAAACAACTGTGGAAATGAAGTTAATTTGTCTGCAAAGGGCGATATTATTCGTAACGGCAGTGAAATTACTGCTGTTGATAAGCCGTTTTTACTTGATGTTGTTGGAAGATACGAGATTAAAATTGGCGGTAAATCTTACGATACAATTTGCGTTATGGACATCGAAACTTATGATGGCGGTGTTGTCAGTGAACAGTATCTCGACAAGAACGGCAGGACTATTCTCTGGAGAAGGTTTAACCGTAATGACTGGGCAAAAGACCGCTATAAGAAAAACTGGACGGAAATTCTTCCTGAAAATGAACGTATTACCGTAAACGGTGAGGTTTATGTCCACTGGTATGATTGCATTACCGACTATATTCTTTAAACTAAACGCACAGCGGAGAAATCTGCTGTGCATTTTTATTGACACAATCCTCAAAAAATATTATCATATAATCACCGAATCAAATCGAAAAAAATACGACTTATAAGTGAAAGCTTTCAAAAGAGGTGTACTATGCACATAAACGATATTGAAAACACTATGAATTATCTGTTTTCTGCTGCACTTAAGAAATGCGGAAACTTTGAGGACGCAGAGGATTTAACAAGCGAAACGCTGCTTGCCGCTTTAAAATATCCGAATGAAATAAAGGATATAAAAAAGTGGCTGTCGGGAGTACTTAACCACAAGTATTACGATATGCTAAGACGGAAATATAAGCTCCCTACGGTAAGCATCAACCTTATTAAAGAGGACATACCCGACTTTGAGGAAGAACAGGCTGATGTGCCGAGCGATGACGAAATACGCCGTGAGGTTGCATATCTTTCGTGGAAATATCGTGAGGTTATTGTCCGCCACTATCTTAACGGTGAAAAGGTCGAGAGCATTGCGGTTAAGCTTGGAATCCCGAAAGGTACGGTGCTGTCAAGGCTGTCCACAGGCAGAGAGCAGATACGGAAAGGATTTGATTCTATGGAACGTTACGAAAAACAAAGCTATCAGCCCGAACAGCTTGAAATAACCTGCAACGGCTGTATGGGGCTTAACAACGAGCCTTTTTCTTTGGTTCAGGGCGATATACTAAAGCAAAACATCCTCATTGCCGCTTATGAAAAGCCTGTTACCTGTGTAGAAATTGCTCTTGCTCTCGGTATTCTTCTGTTTCCCTATCTATGCGTTGTTGATCAACTCGGTTATGCCCGACGAACAGCTGTTGGGTTTGAAGAGTTTGTGGCCGAACTATTTCTACTT
>CALASU010000256.1 GCA_937888765.1 uncultured Clostridia bacterium
TCTGGATTATATGTATGGCTTAAGGATAATGATAATAATTGCTCTATTAATAAAAATGAAAAGTTCATTGCTAAACTTGCAGATCAAATTATTAAAGAGCATAAATTTGAAATTATTATTAAATTTTTAAAATATAATGATATTGAAGCGTTTTTAACGTGTTTTAAAAAACAAGAATTTATTGCAACCAAGGAGACTTTATCGATAGTATTGTACCTGAAGAAAATAAAATTAAAATAGGACAAGCTTTAAAAGAATATAGAGATAAAAGAGTAAACGAAAGAAAATGGGTATTATTAAATTATCCATCTATTATAGATAGTAATAAAGCAAAAATGAATATAGATGAATTTGTAAATAAGGCTACAGAATACGCACAGAGCCACGGCGAAGAGGCGACACTGGAGGGCTTTCTGGAAGAAGTGGCACTGGTGGCGGATATCGACAGCTATGAAGAAGGAGAAGAAGCGGTTTCTCTGATGACAATGCATAGTGCAAAAGGTCTGGAATTCCCGTATGTATTTATGATTGGTATGGAAGAAAGTATTTTCCCTACATACCGTGCAGTGATGTATGGCGGAGAAAAGGAAATTGAAGAAGAACGCCGCCTCTGTTATGTAGGGATTACCCGTGCAAAGGAAGAATTGTTCCTGATCCATGCAAAGAGCCGTATGATGCACGGCATTACACAGAGCAATGCAGCTTCCCGCTTCCTGAAGGAAATTCCTGAGGAACTGGTGGATATGCCTACCAGACAGGTTTCCGAAATGGCAAAGAGATATGAAAAAATGGCGGCGGCAAGACCTGCAATGGGCAGAAAAAATGTAATGCCTCCTGCGGCGGCATATGGCATGAAAAAAACTGCGATGCCTGCACCCAAGGATTTTGTATTGAATTATGGTGTAGGCGATCAGGTACGTGCACCGAAATATGGCATCGGTACAGTAGTATCTATCAATAACGGCGGGGCAGATTATGAAGTAGAGGTTTCCTTTGGTGCAAAGGGGACAAAGAAATTCATGGCGAAGCTGTCTAAGCTGATCAAAGTGAGTGAATAAGCCGAGGAGCGATAACGATGACAGACAGAAACAGAATCAAGGAGCTGACAGAACAGCTGAATGAAGCGGCAAAGGCATATTATCAGGAGGACAGAGAAGTAATGTCCAACCAGAAATATGATGCTCTGTATGATGAACTGGTGGATTTGGAACAGAAAACGGGGATCATTCTGGCAAACAGCCCTACCCAGAAAGTAGGTTATACCGTACTGAGCAATCTGGTAAAAGTTCCTCATGAAAGCCCTATCCTTTCTCTGGATAAAACAAAGGAAACAGAGAAACTGGCGGCGTTTCTGGGAGAAAGAAACGGGATTCTTTCCTGGAAATTAGACGGGCTTACTATTGTGCTCACGTATCGGAACGGTACACTGGCGCAGGCAGTTACCCGCGGAAATGGGGAAATCGGGGAAGATGTTACCCATAATGCGAGAGTATTCAAAAATATTCCGCTGGCCATTCCCTTTATGGGAGAACTGGTACTGCGCGGCGAAGGTGTGATCCCTTACAGCGAATTTTATCGCATCAATGAAGCCTTAGGAGAAGAGGAACAGTATAAGAACCCCCGAAATCTTTGCAGTGGTACGGTACGTCAGCTGAACAGTGAAATTGCCGCAAAGCGCAGAGTTTCTTTCTATGCTTTTACACTGGTAAGTGCAGAGGGCAGAGAAATTTCCGACAGCAAGGCAGAAAATATGGACTGGCTGGCTTCTTTGGGCTTTGATGTGGTAGAGCATACCATAGTAACAGGGGGAAATGTGGCGGAAGTGGTAGAAGCGTTCCGCAATAAGATCGAAGAAAATGATCTGGCTTCCGATGGTCTGGTGCTGACATTTGACAGTATTTCTTATAGCCAAAGCCTTGGCAGAACCTCCAAATTCCCGAAAGACTCCATTGCTTTCAAATGGGCGGATGAAATGGCAAAAACTGTACTGCGGGAAATTGAATGGAATACTTCCCGTACAGGGCTGATGAATCCTGTGGCGATTTTTGATCCTGTGGAGCTGGAAGGTTCTACCGTGAGCCGTGCCAGTGTGCATAATGTGAGTATTCTGAAGGAATTGAAGCTGAGTATTGGCGATACGATTAAGGTATACAAAGCAAATATGATCATTCCTCAGATTGCGGAAAATCTGACAGGAGAGGTATCTACAGCGGAAATCCCAAAGACCTGCTTTGTCTGCGGGGGGGAAACGGAAATCAGAAAACTGCGGGACGGCGAAGCGTTGTATTGCACCAATCCCAGCTGTTCCGCACAGCGGATACAGGCGTTGAGCCATTTTGTATCCCGTGATGCCATGAATATAGAGGGGCTTTCCGAGGAAACGCTCAAAAAATTCATGGAAAAGGGCTTTGTAAAGAATTACCCCGATTTGTTCCGTCTGGCAGAGCATGAAGCGGAAATCTGTGAGATGGAAGGTTTTGGTTTGAAATCCTATCAGAATCTGATTGCTTCTGTAGAAAAGGCAAAAGCAGTGGAGTTGCCCAATCTGATTTATG
This sequence comes from uncultured Clostridia bacterium, assembly GCA_937888765.1. Taxonomy (GTDB): domain Bacteria; phylum Bacillota; class Clostridia; order Lachnospirales; family Anaerotignaceae; genus Anaerotignum_A. Next base: position 2,556 of record CALASU010000256.1, read on the forward strand.
CACTGGGTATCAATCATGTAGGGCTGAGAAATGCAAAGCTGCTCTGCGGTAATTTTGGTTTTGATCTGGAGAAGATCAGACAGGCGACAGAGGAAGAACTGGTACAGGTGGAAGGCTTTGGGGAAATCATTGCCCACAGCATTGCGGCATATTTCAGAGCAGAGGAGCATCTGCGTCTGTTGGAGGATGCGCTGCAGTATATACAGCTGGTATTGCCCGAAGAAGATGCAGCAGCGGGTGAAAGCCCTCTGCAGGGACTGATATTCGTTGTGACCGGGGATCTGGAACAGTTTGCAAACCGTAAGGAACTGCAGGCAGTCATTGAAAAGGGCGGCGGTAAGGTAACGGGAAGCGTGACCAAGAAAACAAACTACCTCATCAATAATGATCTGCTTTCCGCTTCCTCTAAAAATAAAAAAGCAGCAGAACTGGGGATTCCCATTCTCAGCGAACAGGATTTCATTGACCGATTTATCAATCGTTAAAGAAATATCTATAAATGATAGAATCCGTATTTTAAATTTTTAAATCGCTGAATCATGTATATGATTCTGCAAATGGGGGGTGAGGGGAATGATTCCCCTCGCAGGGTGCTCGAGGGATAGCGTCCCTCGAAAAGTCATGCAAAGCCTACAAGAAAACGGTGTTTTTTTGGTCAAAACGGCTATAGATTGTTTGTTTTCTTTTTGTTATACTCATCAAAGGTGCGAAAAATTGTTTTTTTGCAGAAACAAAATGCAGGAAACAGGGGGAACGACATGAACTTAAATCAGTTGTACTACTTCAAAACATTAGCAGAATTAGAGCATTATACAAAAGCGGCGGAAAAGCTGAACATTTCCCAGCCCACACTGAGCCATTCCATTTCTTCCATGGAAAAGGAACTGGGGGCGAATCTGTTTGAAAAACAGGGCAGGAATGTTGTTTTGACGAAGTACGGCAAAATTTATATGTTCTATGTAGAGAATGCCCTGACACAGCTGGAACTGGGAAAGAATCAGATCGAACGACTGGTTTCGGAGGGTGGCGGTCATGTCGGTCTTGCTTATATGACATCTGTGGGGACAAACTTTGTGCCTGATATCATTGCAGGCTTTCTGGATGATCCGCAGAATAAAAATATTTCTTTCTCCTGCTATGAGGGCAATACAAAAACACTGCTTTATAATCTGAAGCGTGAAAAATATGACTTGATTTTCTGCTCTATGGTGGAAAATGAAACAGATGTGGAATTTGTACCTGTGTATGAACAGAGTATGGTGGTAATCGTGCCGCAGGGACATCCGCTGGAAAAAAGGGAAAAGGTAACCATACAGGATATCTGCCCGTATCCTTTGATCAGCTATACAAAGGAAAGCGGTATGCGCCGTATCATCGACGATATGTTTACAAAAGCACAGATCATGCCGCATATCCTCTGTCAGTTTGAGGATGTGAACTCTATGGCGGGGTTGGTAGCGGCAAATCAGGGGATTGCGATTGTAACAGATAACCCCACACTGGATAACTATAATGTCGTAAAACTGGAACTGGATATGCCGTATTCCAGACGAATGGTATATCTTGCCTATATGCTGAACAGATATTTACCGCCCGCAGTGGAAAAATTCAAAAGCTTTATCATTCAGCGGACGAAACAAAAGAAGTAAGAGAGGAAAAACATCATGTTACAGGATCTGAGCTATGGAAAATTAGAAAATGTCTTTCGTGTGCTGCAGCCCGCAGAGGAGGATCTGATGGTCTGTGTCAGAAAAGGCACTGTACTGCTTCACAGAGAAGCAGATGACACACTGCATCTGCCGGATTTTGCACAGGTAAAGGCTTGGGCGGCAGAAAATAACTGGAGCCAGTGGTATACAGAAGCGGTGCAGTATGTATTCCGTTTACAGGACAGAAATTATTTTATCTGGATGGGAGAAAGCGGCGAATCTTCTGATCCTGCATATGCCTATGAAACGGTGATGAATCTGCGTCAGATGATTTCCAAGGACACCTGTTTCGGTATCATGACAGCATGGCATCTGTATGAATGGTACAGAAATAATCGTTTTTGTGGTGCCTGTGGTGCAAAAACTGCGCATGACAGCAAAGAACGCATGATGCGCTGTCCTGACTGCGGAAATATGATCTTCCCAAGAATTGCACCCTCTGTAATCGTAGCTGTGACAGATGGCGACCGTCTGCTGCTGAGCAAATACGCCAACAGAGGCTATTCCAGATATGCACTTCTGGCGGGCTTTACGGAAATCGGGGAAACCATAGAAGAAACTGTATCCCGTGAAGTCATGGAAGAAGTCGGTCTGAAAGTGAAAAATATCCGTTATTATAAAACACAGCCCTGGGGTGTGACCGGCGGGCTGTTGGTAGGCTACTACTGTGATCTGGACGGCGACGACAAGATCACACTGGACGAGGATGAACTGGCGATGGCGGATTGGTACGACAGAAACAATCTGCCTGCTGAGGATGATGGTATCAGCCTGACCCGTGAAATGATTCGGGTATTCGGTGAGGGCAAAGAGCCGAAATAAATACATAAAAATAAAATGCTCTGAAACTATGGTTTTGGAGCATTTTTGTTGTAATGACAACAGACTTTTGTAAGAATCTGTAGTATACTGCTATCAAAGAAAAGAAGTTG
>CALASU010000257.1 GCA_937888765.1 uncultured Clostridia bacterium
GCAGAAGAAGCATGGAAGAAAGAGGAATAAAAATGAAAAAGAGAAAAGGAAGAAAAAGAAGAATGTTCTGGCGGTTTGTTGGGATGCTCTGGAAGATCGTGAAAAAGCTGTATGAGTATCTGATGTATGCGATCATGGGTTCTACACTGACATATGTGATCGTGCCGATGGTGGACAAGCTGCTGAGCATTTATGAAGTCAGAATGATGTTTGGTCTGGTGCTTACATGGCTTGTATTCCGCATCTTTAAAGAAGATTGGAATATGGGATACAGCATCGAAGAAACAGAAAAAATGCAATAAAAAAATCCCCTTAGATGGTGGCACATCGTGGGGGACAACGTAAAAAATCTAAGTACATAGTAACAAAAATATGAGGTTTTGTAAAGAGGTGGGAAGGTTGCAATTAAATTTATTTGAAGAAATGATAATTGACAACTTTGCCGGAGGCGGTGGTGCTTCTACCGGGATGGAACTTGCATTGGGAAGACCTGTAGATATTGCAATCAACCATGATCCGGATGCAATTTTGATGCACAGGACAAATCATCCATACACAGAGCATTATTGCGAAAGCGTCTGGGAAGTAGATCCAAGAAAAGTAATTCATGGCAGAAAAGTGGGACTGGCATGGTTCAGCCCTGACTGTAAGCATTTTTCAAAAGCAAAAGGCAGTAAACCTGTAGATAGAAACATTCGGGGACTGGCATGGATCGTGCTGAAATGGGCAGGAACGGTCAAGCCAAGAGTGATCATTCTGGAAAATGTAGAAGAATTCCAGACATGGGGACCTGTACGCAATGGGAAGCCTGTGAAAAGTAAACAGGGGGTCACGTTTCAGAAATGGAAGGAACAGCTGCAGGCTCTGGGATATGCGATAGAACATCGGGAACTGGTAGCTGCAGACTATGGCGCACCAACGATCAGGAAGCGGTTTTTCCTGATTGCCAGATGTGACGGGAAGCCGATCATATTCCCGGAACGCACCCATGCACCGAGGGACAGCGAAGAAGTAAGGAGTGGAAAATGCAAGCCGTGGAGAGCGGCGGCGGAGATCATAGATTGGTCAATCCCGTGTCCGTCTATTTTTGATACGGCAGAAGAAATCAAAGAAAAATACGGCATCCGTGCGGTGCGTCCTCTGGCAAAGAATACAGAAAGAAGAATTGCCAGAGGGATTCAGAAGTTCGTGTTGGAAAATAAAGAGCCCTTCATTGTTCAGGTAAACCATAAAGGTGAACAGTTCAGAGGTCAGGAAATGGGTAGCCCCCTTTCTACTATTACGGGAAAGCATGGTTATGGAGTTGTTGCTCCGTCTTTGATCCAGTATCACACAGAGCGATCTGAGAAGGTGCGGGGGCAGGAGTTGCAGGAGCCGATCATGACGCTAGATGCGGCGAACAGATACGGGCTTTCTATGGCATATCTGACAGAGTATTTTTCGACAGGGCGACCTCTGGATATTGCAGATCCTCTGCACACAGTGACCACAAAGGACAGAGAAAGTGTTGTAACGGCACACATAGAAAAATTCTTTAGTGGTGGATACACGGGAAACGGTAGTGATATGAAAGAACCTTTGGGTACAATCACAGCTGTCGATTATAACGGGGTAACAAAGACATTCTTGTCTAAGTTTTATAAAACGGGAATTGGACAGACGACAGAAGAACCGTTACATACAATTACAACATCTGCAGGGCATTTTGGTGTTGTCACGGTCAAAATGAATACAGAAGGAACAAATCTGCGGCATTGGCAGAAGGTACGGGAATTACTGAATGCCTACTGTGATTACAACATCGCAGAAGATGAAATCCTGCTTCTGGCAATCAATGACGGGTGGTATTTTATTGCAGATATAGGTCTGCGGATGCTGTCTCCGAAAGAACTGTATGCTGCAAATGGATTTCCTGCGGATTATATTATTGACCGTGATTACACGGGAAAAGAGTATGGCAAGACAAAACAGGTTGCCAGATGTGGGAATGCAGTCCCGCCGCCGTTTGCAGAAGCTCTGGTCAGGGCGAATCTGCCGGAGCTGTGTGGGCGGAAGGTGGAAACGATGGAAGAACTGAAAAATGAAATGAGTGGTGTGGGTTGAAGATTGGTTTAATAGATGTGGATGGACACAATTTCCCAAACCTGCCACTGATGAAAATTTCAGCGTGGCACAAGCAGCAGGGGGATCAGGTGGAGTGGTATTTACCAGTAATCAGCGGACATATGGATAAGGTTTATTTATCTAAAGTATTCAGCTTTACAGATGGTTTTCAGTATCCGATTGATGCAGATGAGATTATCAGGGGGGGGAGTGGCTACTGCATAGAAACTGTGAACGGCAAAGAAATCTATCATGCAGAAAGAGATTTTTGGCTGCCGCCGGAAGTAGAACATATATATCCAGACTACAGCCTTTATCCTGATCTGACAAAGGATACAGCATATGGATTTATGAGCAGAGGTTGCCCCAGAGGATGTGAATTTTGCCATGTGGCGGCAAAAGAAGGGCGAAAGTCTTACAAAGTGGCTGATTTATCGGAGTTTTGGCGAGGGCAGAAAAACATTGTACTGCTGGACCCGAATCCGACAGCCTGCCCGGAATGGAAAGATAACTTGCAGCAGCTGATAGATTCTAAAGCGTGGGTTAACTTTTCGCAGGGGATTGATATTCGGCTGACGACAGAGGAAAAAGCAGAAATATTGCGGCAGATTAAAGTAAAAACTGTTCATTTTGCTTGGGACAGATATGAGGATAAAGAAATTATTCTGCCAAAGTTGAGGATGTTCAAAGAAGTGACAGGTTGGTTTTCTCAAAAACTAATGGTATATGTACTGGTCAATTTCAATACCACGATTGAACAGGACCTGGAAAGAATCTATACACTGCGGGATATGGGATACGATCCGTATGTGATGATCTACAACAAAGAACAGACGAATGCGAAAGATACAGTCCGCAGATTGCAGCGGTGGGTCAATATGAAGGCGATATTCAAGACCGTGGCAAAGTTTGAGGATTATCATAGATAGAAAGGTGTGAGAACAAATGACTGGAAAGAATCCCTGTGATGTATGTGATGAGAGAATAGATTGCTCTGAATGTCCGCTGGACGGTTATTCGGAAGCGTATGAATGCGACAATCACGAATGCTTTTTGTGCTGTGAAGGAAGCTGCATACTTTCGTTATATGATAGGTGTGGAGCGTGGAAAGGAGGAAATTAAAATGGCAAAATATACAACCTGCGATGATTGCGGTGCGAATCTGGATCATGGCGAAAGCTGCGACTGCAAAGAAGATGAAGAACAGCAGGAAGAAGCGGAAGAAGAATCTACATATTAAATAGAAGAAAAAAAGAAAAACCGCTCTGCGGGAACAGAGCGGCGGAGGTTCCGTTAAGAACCAAAAGTATACTATAACTCTATAAAAGAGTATACTCCAAAAACCTTGAAATATCAATGGTTTTTAGTATTTTGGTGCAAGAAATCCATCTTGCAGAACCTCCAAAAAGAAAGGGGCGGCTGCCCCTTTCGTCTGTCCATAAAGCAATTAACTTAAGGGACACGCTCTATATTATATAGAAGAAAGAAGACAGGGGGTAGCGAGAGAGATGCCAAAATACAGAAAGAAGATAAAAGCAGGTGATGTGTACGAGGTAGAAGAATTTTATTCTCCCCGTACCATTGGAAAAAAATACGAGAGAGGCAGACGGGGGAACCTGACCAGCGAGGAGCAGGAAAAAAGAAACCTGCAGATTGCCAGAAAGAAGTTGACCAGGCTAATCAATGCAAATTTCAATGGCAAAGATTATTTTGTCCTGCTGACATATGATAAAAACGCAGATATTACGGAAGCCAGAAAAGAGATCAGTAATTTTTTCAAACGCCTGAAACGGTACCGTCAGAAAAATGGTTTTTCAGATCTGAAATATATTTCTGTGATCGAAACACAGGGAAGGGTGCATCATCATCTGCTGCTGAATGCTTTTGAAAATCTGAGCATGAAAGAAGCACAGGAAATTTTACAGGATATCTGGGGCAGAGGTCTTGTAAAAATCAAACACCTGTATAAGAATCAGAAAGACAATCGTCTGGCTACATACATATCCAAAGAAAATATCAAAAAGGGTGCCAAAAGATGGAGCGCCAGCAGAAATCTGAAAAAGCCGGAAATCAAAATCGAATTGATAAAGGAATCCAAAAAGAAACAGCCGCTTCGCCCTCCGAAAGGATACAAGGTTATTTTTGCAACAGAAGATTTTTTTGAGGAAATCGGCTGGGTGCGATATATGAAGGCAGTAAAAGAGGGCGGCATGGATTATGGCAACTATGAGGAAGGAGATGGTTGAGAGTGTCAATGCAGGTACATGAATTAAAAACATACCCACAATATTTTGAACAAACGCTCAAAGGGAAGAAGTCTTTTGAAATTCGTCTGAATGACAGAAATTTTCAAGTTGGAGATATTGTTGTTTTGAAAGAATGGGATGGTGCGGAATACTCTGGTAGAGAACTGACAGGGGAAATTGTATATATTCTTTCAGATGATTTCGTTGGACTTACAAAGGATTATGTAGTATTGTCTTTAAGATTTGAATTTTCTGAAATGGTCACAGGAATTGGGATGACTACAGTCGCAAACAAAGTTGTAGATACATTGAGTAAAGTTGATCTTCGGTGGTTAAAGATGCCATTGGCAGTCATTTATGAAAGACCGATTGATTTTCCTGATCATTTTGTTGTGAGAATTTTTGATGTAAATACTCCGACAAATGTTGTTTATCTTTCTGAAACTTTAGAAGATTGCAGAAAAGAAGTTTCTAAAATAGGCTTGAAGGTTTGCTTTTCAAGAGATAAAAAAGATCCTAAAAGTGTTATTGAAACTTGGTGTTAGAGAGGAGAAAGAAAAATGAAATTAGTACCTTTAGGCGATAGAATCATTGCAAAACAGTTGGAAGCACAGGAAAAAAGACAGAATTAAATTGCTTCTTTTGAGGATCATCTTTGCTGCAGTTTTTTGTTGCAGCCTTATGGGGCTTTGGAAGATAGCGAAAGTGAAAATGTATGGCTTTTCACAGTATTCTACATGGGATAAATGTGTTACAAGTATGATTTCTTTTTTGATAGTGTGGATTTTGATAAGCGAGGTGATGGAAAAATGAGAGCGATTGATGCAGACAAACTTATGATTGATTTAAAAGTAGAGTATGCTTACGCTGCTATGGAAATTGTTGACAAACAGCCGACAATTGACCCTGTAAAGCATGGAAAGTGGGAATATGACGAAGATGTGAAAGCACTTTATTGCGGGAATTGTGGTGTTTTCGCTCAACCGCAACGCAAAACAGACTATTGCCCTCACTGTGGTGCAAAGATGGACAAGGAGGGCTGACTATGGAACAGTATAACCCAAGAAAAAACAGGGAAGGATACACAGATCTGACAGCTTTTGAAGCAGAGAAGCATCTGCGGGGGAAGCGGGCGAAAATGGTCGGTCAGTTGTTTGAGCAGATGGTGGAAGCTTCCTGCAGACATTATGCAGAGCAGGGAATGGCAAAGATTGAAAAAACACCTGAGCCGATGAAAGTGCTGTCCCGAATGGATAAACAGGGAACTTTTAAAGCCTGTTTTACCAAAGCGGCACAACCTGATTATAAAGGCACATTGAAAGGCGGCAGAACAGTTGTTTTTGAAGCCAAACATACGGATCAGGAAAGCATTGCATATACCAGATTGACAGAAGCACAATTGCAGGCGATGGAAGAATACCATGCCATGGGAGCGGAGTGTTTTATTTTAGTGTCATTCAGTTTTTGTGACTTCTACAGAATTCCGTGGGAAGAATGGCGGGATATGCAGGCGTTGTATTGCAGAAAGAGTATCAAGCGGTGCGAACTGGAAAAATTCAGAATCAAAGAAAGTAGTAATATCCTGTGTTTTCTGGAAGGATTGGAGTGTGGTGATGTGCGTGCCTAAGAAAGATAACATTCGGGATTATGCAACGGAAGCTTTCCGCTTCTATGCAGCTTGTGGAAGCTTAACTTCTGCAGAACTGGAGCGGATGGTGCGGGATCGTATTTACAAGCAGTCAAAGAAGGAAGTGCTTCGGAGCGGCAGTGGGATGCCGTCTGATGCTACTGCAATTGCTGTGATGAAAGCTGAGGATGCCGTGCGTGATCTGCAGGCGGAACTTCTGGATATTACTGCTGTAGAAAAGACCTTGGAGCGGTTGACTATGCAGCAGCGGAAAGCGGTGGAGATTGTTTATTTTACAGATGCAAAAAAGGATCTGGAAAAAAATGATATTTCCGATCGGGTACATAGGGCAGAACTGGAGATTCCGGCAAGTGAAAAAAGTGTGTATCG
>CALASU010000258.1 GCA_937888765.1 uncultured Clostridia bacterium
TCGTCCATTGCATTTACTTTACCTGCAAGAACAAAAGCAAACAGCAGCGCCACGATACCTAATACAGGCGCTAACATAACTAAATTTCCCATAATAGTCCTCCTGTTTCTTTCGTACATAGAAATAGAAAATAATAACACAGGATATGCTCGCCGTGCGGAAAATCCCTCCCCTTTACTGTTTTCGTGTTCTGTCATGCTTATAGCCGCACATCAGACCCCTGTTATACGCTGTCTGTCTGCAGAATGCCCTGTTATCATGCTTATACAGTACAATGTATACCAATTTAAAACGTATATTTGAGGAATTTTATCATATCCTTTACCACACATAAGTATAAACGAAAAGCCCCCGAAAAATCAACCCCCTGTGTATACGCACTTATACCAAATTTATGCCGGAATTTTGTGGTTTTTTAACAATCTTTTCCTCAAAAACACAAAAACCCCCGCATTTGCGGGGGAAAAAGGCTTTTTCCTGTCTGTTACTGACAAAGAAACTGTGCCACCAGGGGCAGTGTCAGTACAGAAAGGATGGTAGATACAAAGGTATACTGGGAAGCTCTCTTTTCATCATTGCCGTACTGGTCTGCAAAGGAAGGCAGAGCCGCCGCCGCAGGTGTACCCATCAGTACCACCAGTACGCTCAGTGCCATGCCGTCCATAAATACACCGCAGATTGCTTTTGTAATGATCGGCATGATGACCAGTGTAAAGAAGCTGAAGATATATACAATCTTATCTTTGAAGATTTCCTTTACATTCGCTGCCGCCAGCAGAGAACCAATATAGATCATGGACAGACAGACTGTTGTGTTTGCAGAATACTGCATCACATCAAACACAGGCTGAGGCAGACGGATGGAATTTACGAAACAGAACACGCCCACCACTGCGGAAATACAGATCAGACTTGTTACGATTTCCTTAAACATCTGCTTTGCTGTCTTTTTGTACTCACTGCCCATCGCAAACAGAACAGAGCAGACCGTAAACAGGAATACGTTACAGGTAAACATAACGGCAACGCAGAAAATCAGACCTTCTGCACCATACATTGCCAAAATCAGAGGCTGACCCATAAAGATTACGTTGCTGTATACCCCGCCGCCGCTGAACAGCCCCAGTTCCTTGGGGGGCATTTTCATGCCTTTGCCAACCACAAAAAACATTGCCGCACCAATACAGCACATCAGATACGTAGCGATGCAGCTGATTAGAAAGCCTTTAAAGATTTCAGGGGAATACTCCCTCTGCAGCAGAACGACCATATTACAGGGAACTGCCACACGGGTCAGTACGATCGAAAGCCCCTTTGCATTTGCCATAGATAAATAATTCTTTTTATACAGTAAAATCCCCACCACCATAAGGATTACCATTGTAATCAGCTGATAAATAACAGGTATTGCCATTGTTCTGTCCTTTCTCTCCTACTTTCCAATAAAACAACTTAATTTATTTATTCTACCTTTCTTTCGGCAATATTTCAAACCTTTTTTGCAAAAATCGTCATTTATTTCATAAAATCCGTCTTTTTCAGCAGATGCATCGCAATTTTTGCGGCTAAAATACCAACGACTGCCCCCGCCAGTACATCTGTCGGAAAATGCACCCCCAGATACAGACGAGAAAAGCCCATTAGTGCCGCAAATACATATGCCGCCCTGCCCCAGTTCGGATGAATGGCATACAGTGCTGCTGCCGCCGCAAAGGATGCCGCTGTATGCCCTGAGGGGAAAGAAGCATCCTGCATGGGCGGTACGATCAGATCATATCCCAGTACTTCATATGGTCTTGTGCGGTTTACCAGAGGTTTCAGCAGTACATTACACAACAGCACATCTGCAAGCAATGCCGACAATACCAACACGCCCTGCTGATACCATATTTTTTCTTTACAGCCCAGCAAAAGAAACAGCAGTCCCAGAGCAATCCAGCAAAAGCCCTTATCCCCCATACGGGAAACAAAAATCATAATCGTATCCAATACAGGATGGGCAAACGTATCTTTTATCCATAGTAAAGCCTGTCCATCCAGTTCCAAAAGCTTCTCCATGCCAATCTCTCCATTTTTGTTTTTTATTTTTTATTTTTACCCTATGAAAAATAAATGTTCGATCAGAATTTTACAGCCAATCAGAATCAGCACCACACCGCCGACCAGTTCCGCTTTTCCTTCCAGAAAGCCGCCGATGCTTTTCCCGAGCACACCGCCGACAAACGCAAACACAAAGGCAACCACACCGATGATCGCCGCCGCCTGCAGGATATTGACCTGTAATACTGCAAAACTAATGCCAACCGCCAGTGCATCAATGCTTGTCGCAATCGCCTGTAATATCAGTACTTTTACCGTCAGCTCGCCCTCGCCTTCGTCCTCTTCTTCACTCATGCTTTCCCGAATCATATTAAAGCCGATCAGTGCCAGCAGACCAAAGGCAATCCAGTGATCAATCGCTTCAATATATGTCCGCACACTGCTTCCCAGCACCCAGCCGAGAATCGGCATCATAAACTGAAATCCGCCGAAATAAATCCCCTGTTTCACGGCGTGCCGCTTGCTAAATCCCCGCACAGATACACCATTGGAAATCGACACGGCAAAGGCGTCCATCGCCAGACTGACCGCAATCAGCAAAATCATCACAAAATCCAAATCCGGTTCCCCCTTATAGCCACTCTTTTCAGTATAAGCCTCTTTACAAGGGGCTATTCCTGTTTTTCTCTATTTCAGATACATGAGAAAAATCATACCATACTTTCCCAACGAAAAAAAGAGTGTTTCCACTCTTTCTTTCAAAGCACTCTGTTTCTTAATCTATCCTTAAGATTTTTCAATGATACGGTATATATTCGCTTTATGCAGTGCTGTTCCCAGCACATAAAATACGATCATACCCGCCGCACCCTGCACGATATTTTCGGGAATGGATACCGCCGCTGTCACAAAGCTGCCGACCAGAATCCCGCCCGCAACAAAATAGCCGAATACCATCCAGATCAATCCGATCAGTACTGCAGACAGATTCCGCAGGGTAAAGAATTTTTCTTTTCTGCTTCCTTTTTTTACAGCCGCCATTCTGCCTACCAGCCACCCCATCAGCCCTTTGATTACAAACGTAAAAGGTGCCCAATGCGCATAGCCTGTCAGCAGATCTGCCAGTGCTGAACCAACGCCTCCTGCCAGCATACCATATCTTGCCCCAAAGAATACACCAATCAGCAGAATCATGCTGTCCCCCAGATGTACATATCCCTGTGTTGCCGATACAGGAATCTGAAATACCATTGTGCTGACTGTTACCAATGCCGTCAGCAGTCCCTGTATGCAAAGCTCTCTTGTTGTCTGTTTCATAAAAATCACCTCTTCTGTCAAACTCTGTCAGAAGCATACCATAAGCCTAGGGTTTCCCGCTACCCTTTCAGCCACTCAAAATAAAATTGTATGGGTACAATTTTCACAATTGTATCCATACAATTTTCACGACAGTAAAAAAGAGGCGTTGCCGCCTCTTTCTGTATTGCTGTTCTGTTTTTATCTGTCGTTGATTTCGTATACCAGACCATCTTCGCCAAATACCAGCTCAACTTCTTCGCCTTCGCACTTCATATCCAGTCTTGTAGGATCTGTTACTTCATTGACATCACAAGTCACTTTGCCGATACAGTCAAAGGAGAATTTATTGCCGTCATCTGTCAGGATACGTACCACATTATGGTCTTCGTCATATTCTGCCAGTGTGCCCTCTGCAGATTTTACGGTTACATAAATCTTTTCTACGCGATCTTTTTCATCCAGTCTTGCTTTTACGTAAACTTCTACATCATCATCTTCGATCAGCGCTTTCAGTTTTTCCAGATCTCTGCTCTGCATGCTGTAGTTGACGATTTCGATTCTGCTGCGTTCAAGCCATTCATAAGTATCGTCTTCATCTTCCACTTCCAGACCATCTTCTGCTGCTTCTGCAATCCCTTTTACATATCTGAACTGATTGTTTGTGCTTTCCAGTACTGTAATGGTATCAACCACACCATTTTCACTGAAGCCCAGTTCCAGCAAGGAGCCTACATAGCTTGTGCTTGCAATATGCTCAATCTTGAAATCATCATCTTCATCTGTCAGTTTGGGTGTTTTCTTTGTTTCCACAGTCAGCTGAGTGCCATTGGAAAGCTCAATCGTGATCTGTTTTTCCTTATCTGTTCTTTCATCGTGTTCTCTGATATATTCAACCAGTTTCCCGACAGCTTTTACAGGTCGTGCTGTGAGCTGTACCACATTGTTGTCCCCGTCAGCCACGATTTCCGCATAAACTTCAACATCTTCACTGGAAGCCATTTTTTCAAATACTGTCAGAGAGTTCTTCAGTGCACCCTCTACGATCAGAGGATTTCTTACTTCCTCGCCTTCTACCATGCCTGTTACGATTTCATCATCTCTGTCACCATCTTTATCTACATAACGCTGATTGTATTTGGACAGCATCTTATATTCGATTGTAGAAGTTTCAAATTTCAGAATACCATCTTTCAAAGATGCAATCGTACCTTTACGCTCTGTCTGTTCGCCGCTCTTCTTCCATGCACTCTTCTGTTCGGAAAGCTGTACCTCACTCAGTCTGCCGCCCGCATCAAATTCAATACGGCAGTAGATTTCATCGGGAAGTTCCTTATCATCTTCATCGTCGCCGTTGTAATAATAATCTTCTGCTCCGCTGAAAGAAAGTTCTTCCCAGTCTTCTGCTTCTGTATCCCAGCCATAGAAATCAATGTTCTTCACAGGATTTGCAGAACCGAATACATATGTCACTTCTTCGCCGCCATTTTCCAGAATCAGACGCTTATCATTCAGACCGCGTACCTCATAAGTCACATTAGTAGCCGCTTCATTTGTCTTAGGATCAAAGGAGTCTTCGGAAAGAACGATTTTTACCGCCCTGCTGTGCTTGCCGATTGTTACCTGTGCATAAACCGTACCGCTGTCAGCCATCTGCAGTATTTTATCCATATCCACTTCTGTTTCGCCGACATAGAATTCACAGTCTTCATCAATCAGTGTATATTTCAGGTCGCCCCCTGCCAGTGTGCTGAAAGAAATTGCACTTTCTGTCATTTCATCAACCTGACCTGCTGTCATATATTCATCCTCAAAAGTAACATGGATTTCATAGATGTAAGCCAGTTCCTGATTGGAGCTCTTGCCGTCCTCGTCCTTTACCTTCTTTGTTTCTGTTTCCAGCATTACCTTTGCGTATGCAAATTCACTCGGCTTTTCTTCAATGGCATCCTTCATTTCTTTTTTGGTCACTTTTTCGCCTTCCAAATAGTAGAAGCAGTGGTCACTGAAGCTGTATATATCGCTGTCACCTGTATTTTCATTTTCAATCTTCACTTCTTTATCCATAGAAAGGATATGCCCTGCCACGTCATATTTTGCCGCTTCAGGCACAGCATCCAGTACACGAATAGCAATCAGATCAGTCCCATTGTGCAGCAGACTGATCTTGTCGCCTCTGGAAATACGGGAAAGGGAAATTTCCTGATCGCTTGTACCCGCATAAGCTTTTACTTCACCTACATTCGCATGGAAGCCTTCTTTCATGCCATCATCCATAAGAATACTGAAATAAAAATATTGGCCTTCATTCTGTTCAATATCAGTGATTGTACCTGTAAGGCCTGTACCCTGCTGCAGAACATTATATGTCTTATTCAGCATAACTGCCATTTCTGCACGGTTGATATTGTTTTTGGGATTAAAGTTGCCATGGTTATCCCCGCTCAGGATTTCCAGACGTTTCAGCAGATCTACCTGCTGCATGGCATCTACGGAAATTCTCCAGTAATCGCCGAATTTCTGCGCATTTGTAGTCTTGCTGTCCATTTCATAACGAACCTTCATGGCATTCCCGAACATTTTTGCCACATCTTCTCTTGTTGCATAGTTAGAGCTTGTGCCGTTCATAAATTTCACAGCCAGTGTCTGATTGTCAATAATGCCCTTTTCCAGACCATAGGCAACCGCTGTCTGTGCCCATGCAGGAATATTATACAGCTGCATCATATTGTAATGCTGATATGCTGTTACAGCATCCAAAGGCTCTGCCATACCTGTTTTCAACAATGTAGTATAGAGCATCTGCATCGCTTCGCAGTAAGTTACATTATTTTTTGCACGGAAAGTACCGTCTTCATAGCCTTTCAGCAGCCCCAGATCTGCCACGGAATTGATGACTGTTTCCGCACCGGACCAAGGTACATCGTCCATATCAGTAAAATTTGCCGCATACGCTGTCACAGGCAGGCTGGATAACGCCATTACCGTAGACAGAACCAATGCCATATATCGTTTCATATTCTTTGACCCCCTTATTTTCAGAAAGGCATCTGCCTTTTTTACATGGTATCCTTTTTAGTGTAGCACATTTCCCTTATTCTGACCAGTATTTGCTTCTTAAGGTTTTCTTTCATTTTTATCCTGCCCGCTTCTTTTCCATATCTTCGATCAGCGTCACAATATATGGATTCATGGTAATAGATGTGCTTTTGATATATTCGTCCGCCTCCTTTGCCGCACGGTCTGCTTCTTTTTTGACGGCTGCCATGCCATTTTGTTCCATAAATTCCTTTAATCGCAGTCCGATAATTGCCGTATGCCCTTCCACCACAACAGCACTTCCCGAAAGCTCCTCGATCTGCCCAAGCCGCCGCTTAACGGCAAACGCACGCTCCGCAGGTGTTTTGTCCCCCATTTCCTGCGATGCTTTCACAAAATGCAGATGATTCAGATTTTTCTCCGTTACCTCCGCACTGCATCCAACCAGAATCCAAGCTGACAGTAAACATACAAATATTCCCGTTCCTCTCATTTTTCGCCCCTCCTTTTTTCTGTAGTATGGCGAAAAAGATTCTTTTTATAAAAGTAAGAATTTTCATCGGTTTCCGGCAAAAATAGTGTATACTAAAAAAAAGAATGTAAAGGAGGTCTACCCCATGCAGGAAACAAAAAAACATTACCGTATCCCCGTAAAAGAAATCCATGAAACTCCCGCAAACGGCACTTATATTCCCAACGCGGAACTGAAAAAATTGAAACTGTATCTGGCATCTTTTTTTGGCATTCTGGCAATTTTAGCCGTTTTGCCCAGAAAAGACTGATTTTTCGCCTTGCCAAGCCCCTTTCTTTCAGCTATACTAAAAGGTAGGCATGAATTTATTATTTGTATTGAAATTTGTTTGAAAGGAAGAAAAAACACTATGAAACTTGGTATCGTAGGTCTGCCCAACGTGGGCAAAAGTACCTTATTCAATTCTATGACAACAGGTAAAGCAGAAGCGGCAAACTACCCCTTCTGTACCATTGACCCCAACGTGGGTGTTGTTCCCGTTCCCGATGCACGTCTGACAAGACTGACAGAAATCTACGGTTCTCAGAGAACACTGCCCGCAGTGATCGAATTCGTTGATATCGCAGGTCTGGTGCGCGGTGCATCCAAGGGCGAAGGTCTGGGCAACAAATTCCTGAGCCACATCCGTGAAGTAGACGCAATCTGCCACGTTGTACGCTGCTTCGAAGATACAAACGTAGTACACGTTGACGGTTCCGTTGATCCTATCCGTGATATCGAAACAATCAATCTGGAACTGATCTTCTCTGATATCGAAGTACTGGACAGACGTATTGCAAAAACAGGCAAACTGGCAAAACAGGACAAGTCCCTGCAGAGAGAAATGGACATCCTGCAGAAGCTGAAAGAAGCACTGGAAGAAGGCAAATCCGCAAGAAGCGTGGAATTCGACGCACCCGAAGATTATGAATTCGTACAGTCCCTGACACTGCTGACAGCAAAACCCGTACTGTATGCGGCAAACGTAATGGAAGACGATCTGGCTGATGACGGTGCTTCCAACGAATTCGTAGGCAGAGTAAGAGAATATGCAGCGGCAGAACACAACGAAGTATTCGTACTGTGTGCAAAAATCGAAGAAGAAATCTCCGATCTGGACGAAGAAGATAAAAAAGAATTCCTGGCTGATCTGGGCGTAGAAACAAGCGGTCTGGACAGACTGATCGCGGCAAGCTACAAGCTGCTGGGCTTAATCAGCTACCTGACAGCAGGCCCTCAGGAAACAAGAGCATGGACAATCACAATCGGTACAAAAGCACCTCAGGCAGCGGGCAAAATCCACTCCGACTTTGAACGCGGCTTCATCCGTGCGGAAGTTGTTGCATTCGATGATCTGGACAGACTGGGCACATACAACGCAGCCAAAGAACAGGGTCTGGTTCGCTCCGAAGGCAAAGAATACGTAATGAAAGACGGCGACGTAGTTCTGTTCCGTTTCAACGTATGATTTTCTTGAGGGACTTTGTCCCCCAAACTTCCTGCAAAAGGAAGGATTCCCCTTGAACCCCATACAACAAAACCCCCTCCAAATCGGAGGGGGTTTTGTTTGTTTATGATTCGATTACATAGACGCCTTCACTCTATCGAATGCATCCACGATTTCCTGTTCAGGTTCTTTTGTTACCATGCTGACGACCACATTCACTGCCAGCGCCAGCAGGAATGCCGGCAGCAGTTCATAGATTGCAAAAACACCACCCATAGGTGCAATCATGAATTTCCATGCAAATACCATCACACCGCCTGTAATCATACCCGCCAGTGCCCCCTGTTTATTGGAACGTCTCCAGAACAGAGCCAGCAGAACCACGGGGCCGAATGTTGCGCCGAAGCCTGCCCATGCAAAGGATACGATACGGAAAACGGAGCTGTCAGGATCTCTTGCAATAAACATTGCCACCAGAGAGATTGCTACTACAGCTGCTCTTGCAATCTTGATGGAAGCCTTTGTGGAGAGC
>CALASU010000259.1 GCA_937888765.1 uncultured Clostridia bacterium
TCCTTTTTACATGCACATCCACCGTTCTGGTGTCCCCGATATATTCATACCCCCAGATACGATCCAAAAGCTGTTCTCTGGTAAACACACGGTTCGGATGCTGTGCCAGAAAACTCAGTACCTCAAATTCCTTCGGTGGGAATTCCAGTGTTTTTCCTTCATAGGTCACTGTATACTGTACAGGATTGATCTCCAGTGCGCCGAATTTCAGTACTTCTTTATCTTCCTCCTGCTTTGGCTCAAAACGGCGAAGCACTGCCTTGATTCTGGCAATAAGTTCCTTGGGGTCAAACGGCTTTACAATATAATCATCTGCCCCTAATTCCAAACCAAGCACTTTATCAAAGGTTTCCCCTTTTGCTGTCAGCATGATGATCGGTACACGGCTGGTTTTCCGAATTTCCGCACATACCTGATACCCGTCCAATCCCGGCAGCATCAGATCTAGCAAAATCAGATCGGGCTGAAAGCATTCCGCTTCTTTCAAGGCTTCCCGTCCGTCGTATACTTCCAGTGATTCATAGCCTTCTTTCATCACATACAGCGAAATCAGCTCCGCAATATGCAGATCATCATCTACAATCAGAATTTTCTGTTTCTGCCCCATTTCTTCCACCTCATTCCAGTTCAAGATCATTTTAAAACAATTTCAAATGTCAGGATATTGCCCTGTTGTTTATTTCAGTTCTACAACAGTTACACCCGCTTCGCCCTCGCCGTAAGTGCCGGGTCTGTGACTTTTCACATGGGGATTGGTACGCAGATACTGCTGTACACCCGCACGCAGTGCGCCTGTCCCTTTCCCATGAATAATCGTAATCTGTTTCAGCCCGGACAAATATGCATCATCAATATATTTGTCAATGTGTGCAATCGCTTCATCCACAAGCATCCCACGGCAGTCGATTTCCGCAGAAATAAACTGACTCTTGCCTGCTTTCGCTTTGTGTGTGCTGGATCTCTGTTTTTTCTGTTCCTTGGGTTCGGGTGTATCATCCAGCATCAGTTCCGCCAGAGGTACTTTCATTTTCATAATCCCCATCTGCACCATAACCTCTTTGTTTTTGTCTGGTGCAGACAGAGCCACACCATTCTGATCAAAGGAGATGACATATACTTTATCCCCTGCCGCCAGCTTTTCAGGTGCTTTATGATGAGGCTTCACTTTTTTGGAGTTTAAGAAATCCTGCTGCATGGAAGACAGCTTTTCATTCAGCTTCTGTCTGCTTTCCAGTGCTTTCTGGCGGTTATTCGCTTCTTTTGCCTGCTTATTCATCTCTTTGATGATGCTGTCCGCTTCTTCCTTCGCCAGTGCATAAATCTGTTTTGCTTCTTCCCTTGCTTTTGCCAGAATCTTTTCTTTCTGCTGTTTTGTCTTTTCTTTCTGACGTTCTACTTCTTTTTTCAGTTCTTCCGCTTCTTTTCTGTACTGTTCCGCACGTTCCTGCTCATAGCGTACAGATTTTTTGCTGATTTCCAGATCTGTGATAACATCTTCAAATCTCGCTTCATCCTGACTGATGAATTCTCTTGCACTGTCTAAGATATAGTCCTGCAAGCCCAGACGTTTGGAAATCGCAAAAGCATTACTTTTCCCTGGAATCCCGATCAGCAGTTTGTATGTGGGTCTTAAGGTTTCCACACTGAATTCACAGCAGGCATTTTCTACATTTTCTGTGGATAATGCAAATACTTTCAGTTCGCTGTAGTGTGTGGTTACAGCTGTGCGAATTTTTCTGTCAAGCAGTGCCTGAATGATCGCAACCGCCAGAGCCGCACCTTCTGTGGGGTCCGTACCTGCCCCCAATTCATCGAACAGTACCAGAGAGTTATCTGTTACTTCATCCATGATGCGTACAATATTTGTCATATGTGCAGAGAAAGTACTCAGACTCTGCTCAATGCTCTGCTCATCCCCGATATCCGCAAACACATTGTCAAACACAGCAAGCTGAGAATGGTCAAATGCAGGGATATGCAGACCTGCCTGTCCCATCAGAGAGAATAAGCCCAGTGTTTTCAGTGCAACCGTTTTACCGCCTGTGTTAGGTCCAGTAATCAAAAGGGTTGTAAATTCTTTCCCCAGATAAATATCTGTAGGCACTACCGTTTTGGGGTCAAGCAGAGGGTGTCTGCCTTTCTGGATATTGATATAACCGTTTCTGTTAAAATCGGGCTGTGTCCCTTCCATAGAAAGAGAGAGTGCCGCCTTTGCAAAGATAAAGTCAAGCTGTGTCAGCAGTTCCAGATTCGCCTCAATGGAAATGGAATTTGCTGTTACCAGATCAGACAGCGCAATCAGAATTTTTTCGATTTCTTCTTTTTCCTGCGCCTGTAATTCTTTGATTTTGTTGTTCAGCTGGATAACACTCAGAGGTTCCATAAACAGTGTAGAGCCTGTATTGGACTGATCGTGAATCATACCGGGGAATGTGCTTCTGTATTCCGCTTTGACAGGCACACAGTATCTGTCGTTACGAATGGTAATTACAAAATCCTGTAACATATTTCTGTATGCAGAGGAAGCAATGACCCCATTCAGATGATCCTTTACCTTGTCATTGGAAAGCTTGATTTCTCTGCGGATGCTTCTCAGACCCGCACTCGCATCATCCGCAATTTCTGTTTCAGAAATGATACAGCGGTTGATTTCATTTTCCAGTTTATCCAGGGGTACGATCAGATCAAAATATTCGTCCAGTCGTTCATAAACTTCTGTTTTATTTTCTTTCTTCGCATAATTCTTTACCTTACGGCAAACATACGCAAATTCCCCCACTGCCATCAATTCGGCAATAGACAGGATGCCAGCCATAGCCGCTCTCTTTAACTGCGGACGGATTTCACGAAAACCGCCGAAAGAAGGAGAGCCTTTTCTTAATACCATGCTTGTTGCTTCTGTTGTTTCCTGCTGCCAGATCACAATATCACTCAATTCTGCAGAAGGACGCAGTGCCGCCGCACGTTCCTTCGCCATGGGGGAAACTGCGAAATGTGTCAGCTTCTGTATAATTTTGTCGTACTCCAAGGTACGTAATGCTTTTTCATTCATATTTTCTATACTCCATTTTTTCTGTTTTTTTGCCTTATCGTATTAGTTTACCACATTCTCAAAAAACACTCAATGTTTCACAAAAAGATTCTCATTGATACAAAAAGGGGCAAAGCCTTTTTACATAGACTTTCCCCCCTGTACTTACTCTATTTCAGAAAAATCAATTTCCAGATCTTCATAAATTCCTGCTTTCACGGTTTCTGCAAATGTATAAATTTCTGTCATTTCACTTTCAAAATTATAAGTCGTAACCAAATTCTTCATCGGATCTACGATCCAATATTCTTTTACCCCCGCTGTGCGATATTTAAACAATTTAATATGATAATCCATGCGTTTACTGCTTGGCGAAACAATTTCAATAATAAAATCAGGTGCACCAAAGCAGCCCTTTTCCTCAATCTTGGTCTTATCACAAATAATAGATATGTCCGGTTCTACATAGGTCTTATCATTTGCATTCAAAAATACTGCAAATGGTGCTGGAACTACTTCACAAGGGCCTTTTTTAGAACGGATATATAAATTGATCTCTGTCGAAAGATAATTCAATATTTTCTGGTGCATAAAACTAGGCGGGGACATATCATAGATTACACCATCAATCAGCTCTGCACGCTGTCCGTCAGGCAATTCATAAATATCCTGTATTGTATACATTTCATTCTGTAATGCCGGCATAGTATCACGCTCCTTTTTTTCATTATAACATAAGAACCAGAAACCATACAATAAACGCTCTGCTATAAAAAGTATTTTTCATCTATATGAAAATAAATACGTTTTCTATAACTATATCAGCCTGCTCTTGAACTAAACCTGTCTGAGATGCTATACTGAAAAAAATCCCCGCAGACTGGAGCGATATATTTATGAAAAAAACAGAAAAAACAAACGTCATGCGTATATTGGAGCAAAAAAAAGTGCCTTACCGTAGTTATTCCTATGTCAATACCGATGCCCTCAGCGGTGCAGAGGTGGCAAAAGCCCTGAACCAGAACCCCGATCAGGTCTTTAAAACGCTTGTGACCATCGGACATACCAAAACCAATTATGTATTTCTTGTTCCCGTGGAAAAAGAACTGGATTTAAAAAAAGCCGCCAAAGCGGTCGGCGAAAAAAATATACAGATGATCCCCGCAAAGGAGCTGCTCCCCTTAACGGGCTATATCCACGGCGGCTGTTCGCCCATCGGGATGAAAAAACAGTTTAAAACCACTATTGACGCTTCTGCCGAAGCTTTTCCCACGATCATTTTCAGCGGCGGAAAAATCGGCTATCAGGTGGAAGTTTCTCTGGCTGATCTGCAGAAAGTGATTCGATTTGAATTGAAAGATATTACAGAAGGATAAGACCTTGGGGGCGTTGCCCCCAATACCCCCACGAGGGGGTCACCCCAT
>CALASU010000260.1 GCA_937888765.1 uncultured Clostridia bacterium
ACTTTTGGGTGGCTTTACAACCATGATCGGCAACGCAGCAGGTCCTGTATTGTCGGTCTATCTGCTCTCGATGCGCAAAGACAAGATGGAGTATATCGGCATTAATGCATGGTTCTTTCTGGTCGTGAATCTGCTTAAAGTGCCACTCCAGATTTTTGTGTGGGATAATATCTCGTGGAGTACCTTCTCGCTCAACCTTACGATGCTCCCCATCATTGGCATAGGCGCATGGATAGGAATACGCATAGTAAAGGTTTTCCCCGATCCCGTTACGCCAAGCAGTGTCTGAAACTTCTTCCCCTCCTGAAAGCCCCGTGCCAATGTTTCAATGGCTTGGGGCTGGTCACCCGTCGGTGCGTATGCAGAATGTAATACAAATTTATCCATGCGCCTTCTCCTTCTGTTTTTCTGCTTTCTATCTGTCATTATTATAGCATACTCTTCTATTTTTGCAAACGTTTGTTCTGTATTCTTTCATAAAAAATACTCCTTATAGATTCCCCTTTTCCAAGAGACTATAAGAAGTATTTTTTGATTTTATACTAATTTTTCATACAGAGAAGTGCCGATCGTACCTTCCGGCATATCTACGCCGAAGTTTTCCACAATCGTTGCACCGATTGCCGCAAAGGAATCCTGGTCTTGCAGCTTACCGCAGCTCTGCATAGAGGGAGAGTACGCAAGAAAAGGTACTTTTTCTCTTGTGTGGTCTGTGCCTGTATGTGTGGGGTCGTTGCCATGGTCTGCTGTCAGAATCAGAAGGTCATCTTCTCTCAGACATTCCAGCAGTTCCCCTAATTTCACATCAAATTTTTCAATTTCCTGTGCATACCCTTCCACATCACGGCGATGTCCCCATAATGCATCAAAATCCACCAGATTCACATAGCAAAGTCCATTGAAATCTCTTTTTGCAATTTCAATCGTCTGTTCCATACCATGCACAGAAGTCTTGGATTTATTGGATTCTGTCAGACCTTCGCCGTCAAAGATATCGAAAATCTTGCCGACAGAAATCACATCATAGCCTGCCGCTTTCAGCGCATCCAGTGCTGTTTTGCCGTAGGGTTTCAGCGCATAGTCGTGGCGGTTGGAAGTTCTCTTGAATTCGCCTTTTTTCTTGCCCACATAAGGTCTGGCAATGACACGCCCAACCTTCCATTCGTCCTTCATGGTAATCTCACGGGCAATCTCACAGCATCTGTACAGTTCTTCCAGACCGAATGTTTCCTCATTCCCACAGATCTGCAGAACAGAGTCCGCAGAAGTATACACGATCATATGCCCCGTTGCGATTTCTTCCTCCGCCAGTTCCTCCAGAATTTCCGTACCGCTGGCACTCTTATTGCCGATGATAACCCTGCCCGTTCTGGCAGACAGTTCATCCAGCAATTCCTTCGGGAAACCTGTATCTGTAAAGGTTTTAAAGGGTGTTGTGATATGCAGACCCATCATTTCCCAGTGCCCTGTCATGGTATCCTTGCCTGTGCTTGCTTCATACAGATATGCATGATAGCCCAAAGGGTTTTCCACCGCTTCCACCTGCTTCAAGGGGTGCAGATTTGCAAGCCCCAGTTTTTGCAGATTCGGGATATGGAACGCCTCTCTGTACTGCGAAATATGTCCCAGTGTATCTGTACCCGCATCGCCGTAATCTGCCGCATCGGGCAGTGCGCCAACGCCAAGTGAGTCAATGACAACTGTAAATATCCGTTTATATTTTCCCATGGTTTCACCTTCCATTCTGTTTGGCTATCCCAAAATCACATATTTACAACGATTTTTGCAACCAGTTTTTTGAATTCAGCCGCTACACGGTCTGCTGTTTCCTGTACTTCCTTGTGGTTCAGTTCTGCTTTTGTGATACCTGCCGCCATGTTTGTAATGCAGGAAATACCGCATACTTCCATACCCATGTGTCTTGCCGCCATTGCTTCACATGCTGTGCTCATGCCGACCGCATCCGCCCCCCAAGCCTGTGCCGCTCTAATTTCTGCGGGTGTTTCATAGCTGGGACCTGTGAACTGCATGTATACGCCTCTCTGAATGTCGATATTCAGCTCTCTTGCCGCCGCTTTAATGACTTCCTGCAAACGTTTGCTATACACATTACTCATGTCGGGGAATCTTGTACCCAGTTCTTCAATGTTGGGACCAATCAGAGGGCTGGGAACAGCCGCTGTGATATGATCTGTAATCATCATCAGATTGCCGGGTTCAAATGTGGGATTGCTGCCGCCTGCCGCATTTGTCAGCAGCAGCTTTTTCGCACCCATCATACCCATCAGTCTTGTAGGCAGTACCACATCCGCCATAGGATAGCCTTCATAGTAGTGTACACGCCCCTGCATAATCACAACGGGGGTTTCTTCTACATACCCAAACACAAAGCGACCTGCATGCCCTGCTACTGTAGACACAGGGAAGCCTTCAATATCTGTATAGTCAATCGTTGTCACGATATTGATTTCGTTTGCAAATTCGCCCAGACCGGAACCCAGAATCATCGCAACCTCGGGTTTGAAATCTGTTTTTGCTCTTACACTTTCCAGACATCTTAATAATTTCTGATACATACGCTTTCATCCTTTCTGTATGGATACGCCAATTTGGTTTCTTTATGCATTTTCTTTCATTACGGTTCTGACAATCCCCGCAAATTTCTGAATCATCGGACCTGCTGTCAATGCTGTCAGCACGGTAATGATCCCCAGTCTGCCGCCCAGCACCACGCCGAGCAGAATGCAGGAAATATCAAAACACACCTTTACGATACTGTATTCCTTTTTCACTTTATCTCTGAGAATCAGTACAATACCCGTAAACGGGTCAACACCAATGTCCGCCACAATGAACATAGCCACGCCGACATAAAGCAGAAAACAGCCTATCGCCGCCCCCAGTATCTGAAAGGGCAGGGTCTGCATGGGAAATATCGTATGATACAGCCTGTTTCCAAGGTCTACAATCGTCCCATAGGGAATGCTGTATAGAAAGGTTCCGATATTGATATAATGCTTATCCAGAAAAAAAATCAGAAGCAGCAGCACAACATTCACAAAATTAGATGCCATGCCCAACTGCTGCGGGGAAAAATCCGCCGCATTTCTGATACCGTCATATACGATGCCGACAGAGTCATTTCCCAGAGCCGCCGCCGCATTGAAGGATACCCCGATCCCGATGAGCGTAATTCCTGCCGCCGCCAGAAGCAGTCTTTTTTTCTGTATTCGTTTTTCTGTTTTTTCCATAAACTTTTCCGAAAATTCCTTTTCTGTTTTTTATATCAATGAAACATATACCATAACGGCATATGTTTCATTGTCATAGACAAATCAATAGCCTGTTGCTGTTTCATTTTTTACCAGTTTGATGATACGGCTTGTGCCCAGACGGTCTGCGCCCAGTTCCAGGAATTTTTCCGCATCTGCGATGGAAGAAATGCCGCCTGCCGCTTTCATCTTCACATTTTCGCCGATATTTTTCGCAAACAGTTCCACATCTGCAAATGTTGCACCTGCTGTGGAGAAGCCTGTGGAAGTCTTGATATAATCCGCACCTGCCGCTGTTACGATTTCGCACATTTTTACTTTTTCTTCATCTGTCAAAAGACATGTTT
>CALASU010000261.1 GCA_937888765.1 uncultured Clostridia bacterium
TAGCCGAACCTGTAGAAAAGGTAAAGAGGGGCTATGACTATATAATACGAGGTGAAAGAAAATGAATCAAAAAGTAATTGTAGGTTTATCGGGCGGCGTAGACAGTACGGTTGCGGCGTATCTTCTGAAACAGCAGGGCTATGATGTGATTGGGGTCACCATGGAGCTGTGGAGAGGAGAAAACAGCAAGAAAGCAATCGAGGATGCGTCCCGTGTGGCGGATAAACTGGGGATTCCTTTTGAAGTACTGGATTTTACAGAGGAATTCCGCAAATATGTTGTAGATGATTTTATCAGGCAGTATCAGCTGGGGCTGACCCCCAATCCCTGTATTGTCTGCAACCGTTTTATCAAAGGGGAAGCACTGCTGAAAAAGGCAAAAGAACTGGGAGCGGAGCGTATCGCAACAGGTCATTATGCCCGTATTGAAAAGCATCCCGAAACAGGCAGATATGCCATCCGCAATTCTGCTACCGCTGTGAAAGATCAGACCTATGCGTTATATCGTCTGACACAGGAACAGCTTGCGGCGATGATGCTGCCCATCGGGGAATACAGCAAGGACGAAGTGCGTGAAATTGCAGAGCAGATTGACGGATTTATTGCCAAAAAAGGCGACAGTCAGGATATCTGTTTTATTCCCGACGGCGATTATGCGGCATTCATTGCAGGGCAGGGCGAAAGCTGCGGCAAAGCAGGCAATTTCGTAGATATGCAGGGCAATGTGCTCGGTAAGCATAAGGGCATTGTGCATTATACCGTAGGGCAGAGAAAAGGGCTTGGCATTGCATTCGGCAAACCTATGTATGTATATGGCTCCAAGCCGAAGGAAAATCAGGTTGTGCTGTGCGACAATCAGGAGCTGTTCCAGACAAAGCTGTATGCCGGAGATCTGGCGCATATGGCAGTGGAACGCTTTGAAGACGGTATGCGTTTTATGGCAAAGATCCGCTATGCACATAAGGCGGCATGGTGTACGGTGCGTATGGTTGGGGAGGATGTGCTGGAAGTGACATTCGATGAACCCCAGAGAGCAATCACACCCGGACAGTCCCTCGTATTGTATGATGGGGAATATGTGGCAGGCGGCGGCTTTGTCCTGCCGGATTGGGCTGTGAAAAAATAAAAAAATTGTTGAGGAAACTTTTTGGAAAATTGCAATAGCAAGTTGCAATAGTATTAAATGAGTGACGATCTTTTTCA
>CALASU010000262.1 GCA_937888765.1 uncultured Clostridia bacterium
AAGGACTGCTGTTTTTATGGACCGAGCAGATTACGGTATGGATCGAACGAAAAATACTGGAGTTTGCGGGAATATTGCCGATACTGGGGAACAGTTTATTAGATATTTTGATCGGTGCGACGGTTGCTTTTTATTTTCTGATGGAAAAAAAGTTACTGTTACAGAAATGCCATGAAACTGCATTCATTTGTTTTGGGAAAAGAATTACAAAAGGAATCCGTGGGATTGCTTTGGAAGGATATACTGTTTTTTCGGGATATTTAAGTGGACAGCTGTTGGATGCGGCGATTATGTCAGTATTGTTTTCTGCGGCATTTCTGATTGTTGGACTGCCGTATGCGGTGGTACTGGGGTTGATTTCGGGATTCTCTAATCTGATTCCGTATTTTGGGGCAATTATGGCATTTGTGCTTTCGATTTTTGCAGGACTTCTGAGCGGTACGCCGATGAAAGCGGTATATGCATCTATTCTGATCTTGCTTTTACAGCAGGTGGACAGTATTTTTATTGTACCGAAAGCAGTAGGGAAGCGGATCGAACTGCATCCTGCGGCGGTATTGCTTTCTCTGTCTATATTTGGACAGCTCTTTGGATTCTGGGGATTGTTTTTTGCGGTACCGTTGGGAGCGTTATGCAAAAGTGGCTTGCTCTGGCTTTATGATAAACGAAAACAGAAATTTTTCTGAAAATACAGGATTTGGCGGTCTTTCTATCAAAAAGTTCTTTTTTTTAAAGGGATTTTGTTGTATAATCATATCTGGTATGTATATAGAATGGTTTCCCGTAAAAAAGGATTGTATAGAAAGGCGGTACAAGTATGAAAGGCTTGGTTACAGAAGTTAAAAATGATCTGGCGATCGTAAAGATTCAGAGAAAAGAAGCCTGCGGCGAATGCAGAGCATGTTTCTCCGGTATGACAAAAACAGATATGGATATTGAAGCGAAAAATCTCTGTGATGCAGAGGTTGGCGACTGGGTAGAGCTGGAACTGCAGGATAACGCATTTTTCCATGCAGTTATCATTATGTATGGTCTGCCCTTTTTAGGCATGATGGCAGGGCTGTTGCTGGGATATTATGGCGTAGGTACGCTACTTCCTGTTTCTCCTGTACTGAGTTCGGTGGTACTGGGAGCGGTAGGTATTCTGCTTGCGTTTGCCTGGATCAAGAGCCAGAATCCCAGATGGGAAAGCGGCAAATATCGTCCTTTTGCTTCTAAAATCGTTGAGGAAGAAGACGAAATCTGCAACGGCAACTACAGAGTATAAAAGACAAAAGCTTTCGGAGAAAATCCGAAGGCTTTTTTTATTAAGAGAAAGCACGTCTGCTTTACGATTTCATAAAATAGAGGAAAAGGGGGTGGGGGGATGCTGAAGGAAAGGATTTGCAGGCACTGCGAAGCAGGGGCGAATTGTTCGCAGGTTATTTTATTGGCGGCAGATGAGGAGTATGGGCTTTCCCTGCCGAAAGAAGTACTGGAGACTTGCAGAGGAATCAGCGGCGGGTTCGGTATACAGGGAATGTGCAGTGGGTTGGTAGCAGCTGTGATGGTATTGGGGTTAGTATTTGACGAAGAAGTAGTAAAAGAAAAGCGGATTTTATTTTTGATCAAGGTCCAGGAGCGATTTGGTGCATTGGATTGCTGCAGACTGGCGATACACAGAGAGGATTGTATGGGACTGTTGGAGGAGATTGCAGAGGTATTGCAGGAAGTGATTGAAAATTAAGCAAAGAAAAGGATAGCATAAACTTAAGAAAATGCTGTCCTGTTATTCTTCTGGAATATACTCAATGATATCTTGTACTCTGCAATCTAATAACTTGCAAAGTAAATGAATTGTATTTGTAGACACACTTTTCCCCTCTTTTATAGAGTAATAAGTGGCTCTGTTAAACCCCATTTTTTGTAATTTATAGGAAGAAATTCCTTTTTCTTTCATTGTTTTAAATAATGGTTCATAACTCATCATAAGCAAAGCCCTCAAATTTGTATTTTCTCTGTAAATTAAGTATAAATTTAAAGGTTGCTTCTTGAATATGTCTAAATATCTGAGTATACTATAAATAGAGATGTATAGATATTTAAGTATATTCTGAGAAAAAGGTGGACAAAATATGCGGGAAAAAACAATTTGCTTCACGGGTCACAGAGAGATAAAAGAGGATAAGAGTGTATTAGAAAAGAAGATATCATTGATTTTAGAAGAACAAGTAAAACAAGGATATTGTTATTTTATTGCAGGTGGTGCAAGAGGCTTTGATACTTTAGCAGCAAGAGTTGTATTAAGACTAAAAGAAAAATATCCGCACATTCAGCTAATATTAGTTCTTCCGTTTATCAATCAATATGAAAAAGAAGCAGGATGGTCAGTGGAAGAAATAGAAGAATATAACTTTATAAAGAAAAGTGCATCTGAAGTAATTCATTTACAGACGGAATACAGCAAAAGGTGTTATTATCGCAGGAATGAATATTTGGTAGATCATGCTTCTTTATGTATTTGTTATCAGTATAAAAGAGGCGGTGGGACTGCGTATACGGTACAATATGCTGAAAAACAATATTTAAAAGTAATAAATTGTTATAAAAACAAATAGCATAGAAATTTTAGAACCTATTGAAAATGATTTCAATAGGTTCCTTTTTGGGATAAAGTCTTATTTTTCTGCAGAACCGTTAGGTTCTGCAGAGTGGGGGGATGGGGTAACCCCCTCGCAGGGAGTTTGAGGAACAGTGTCCCTCAAGAATCTATTTTCTTTCCGCAGGGCTTGCAGTTCCTGTTCGAGTTTTTGCATCTGTGCTTTCCAGCGGGCATTGACAGCAGAAAGTTCTTCGCTTCGTTGTGCAAGAAGAGAGGAGAGTTCTTCGATCTGCTGTCTATGGTCATTTTGCGGCGGGGATGGAAAATGGTCTTTCTGTATCTGCGGAAGGGGCTGTCTGATT
>CALASU010000263.1 GCA_937888765.1 uncultured Clostridia bacterium
TGGGCGGTAAAGCACAGTTCGGCGGTCAGCGTTTCGGTGAAATGGAAGTTTGGGCGCTGGAAGCATACGGCGCAGCTTACACACTGCAGGAAATCCTGACAGTGAAATCCGACGATATTGTTGGTCGTGTAAAAACATACGAAGCAATCGTAAAAGGCGAAAATATCCCCGAACCCGGTGTTCCCGAATCCTTCAAGGTACTGCTGAAAGAACTGCAGTCCCTGGCTCTGGATATCCGCGTGCTGCGTGAAGACCAGACAGAAGTGGAAATCAAGGAATCTATCGAAGATGTAGATGATCTGAATGTGAACATCGATGGTTATGAAGATGATGACTACCGTCGTCCTCGCCCCATGACAGCAGAAGAAGAATTGCTGGGTTCTTTCATGTTTGACGGCGAAGAAAGCAGAGATGCTGACAACAGCGACCTGCTTGCATTTGACGACATGGAAGACGACTACGAGGATGAAGTATAAGAAAGGAGAACAAACCCATGAGCACACAGACTACTGAACAGGGAATCGTATTTGATTCCATTAAGATTGGTTTGGCATCTCCCGAAAAAATCCATGAATGGTCCAGAGGCGAAGTAAAGAAGCCTGAAACCATCAACTACAGAACACTGAAACCTGAAAAGGACGGTCTGTTCTGCGAAAGAATTTTCGGGCCCACAAAAGACTGGGAATGTCATTGTGGTAAATATAAAAGAATCCGCTACAAAGGCGTTGTCTGCGATCGCTGCGGCGTTGAAGTAACAAAAGCAAAAGTAAGACGTGAAAGAATGGGCCACATTGAGCTGGCTGCACCCGTTTCCCATATCTGGTACTTCAAGGGTATCCCCTCCAGAATGGGTCTGATCCTTTCCATGAGCCCCAGGGCTCTGGAAAAGGTTCTGTACTTTGCTTCCTACATCGTACTGGATGCAGGCGACACAGAACTGCAGTACAAACAGCTGCTGAGCGAAAGAGAATACAGAGAAGCATACGAAAAACACGGCAACAAATTCAAAGCGGCTATGGGTGCGGAAGCAATCAAACAGCTGCTGATGGATATTGACCTGGAAAAAGAATCCGTTGAACTGAAAGCACAGCTGGTGGACACAACAGGTCAGAAGCGTGTTCGTATCATCAAAAAACTGGAAGTAATCGAAAGCTTCCGTCTGTCCGGCAACAAACCCGAATGGATGATTCTGGATGCAATCCCCGTTATTCCTCCCGATATCCGTCCTATGGTACAGCTGGATGGCGGCAGATTTGCAACAAGTGACCTGAACGACCTGTACAGAAGAGTTATCAACAGAAACAACCGTCTGAAAAGACTGCAGGAACTGGGCGCGCCCGACATCATCGTAAGAAATGAAAAGAGAATGCTGCAGGAAGCAGTTGACGCACTGATTGACAACGGTCGCCGCGGCAGACCTGTAACAGGTCCCGGTAACCGTGCACTGAAATCTCTGTCTGATATGCTGAAAGGGAAACAGGGTCGTTTCCGTCAGAACCTGCTGGGTAAACGTGTTGACTACTCCGGTCGTTCCGTAATCGTAGTAGGTCCCGAACTGAAAATCTATCAGTGCGGTCTGCCCAAAGAAATGGCAATCGAACTGTTCAAACCTTTTGTAATGAAGAAACTGGTGGAAGATGGTCTGGCTCACAACATCAAATCCGCTAAGAGAATGGTAGAAAGACTGCAGACAGAAGTATGGGATATTCTGGAAGAAGTTATCAGAGAACATCCCGTTATGCTGAACCGTGCGCCGACACTGCACAGACTGGGTATTCAGGCATTTGAACCCGTACTGGTTGAAGGCCGTGCGATCAAACTGCATCCTCTGGTATGTACAGCGTACAACGCCGACTTCGATGGTGACCAGATGGCGGTTCACGTACCTCTGAGCGTGGAAGCACAGGCAGAATGCCGTTTCCTGCTGCTGTCTCCTAATAACCTGCTGAAACCCTCCGACGGTGCTCCTGTAACAGTACCTTCTCAGGATATGATTCTGGGTATGTACTATCTGACACTGGAAAGAGAAGACAGAAACCAGAGATACGAAGAAGATCTGCTGGATGCAGAAGGCAACATCATCAAAGCAAAAGGCGATATCATCATCAAATCCTTTAAAGATGAAAAAGAAGCAATTCTGGCATACGACAACCATGAAATCTACCTGCACGAAGTTATCCGTGTAAGAAGAACAATGGTATTTGACGGCGTTGAAGAAACAAGAATGGTAAAAACAACAGTTGGCCGTATCATCTTCAACGAAGCAATCCCTCAGAATCTGGGTTATGTAGACAGAACAAACGATGCTGAAAAATTCAACTATGAAATCGATTTCCTGGTTGATAAAAAAGGTATCGGTAAGATCATCAACAAATGTATCAACCGCTGCGGTGCTACTGAAACAGCAGCAGTGCTGGATAAAATCAAATCCCTGGGTTACAAATTCTCCACAAGAGCGGCTATGACAGTATCCGTATCCGATATGGAAATTCCTAAGGAAAAAGCAGAATATCTGGCAGAAGCAGAAGAAAAGGTTGAACTGATTACAAGAAAATTCAGACGTGGTCTGATGACAGACGAAGAACGTCATAACAAGGTTATTGAAGCATGGAACATTGCCAACGATAAGATCACAGTGGCTCTGCTGAATGGTCTGGGGAAATACAACAATATTTACATGATGGCTAACTCCGGTGCCCGTGGTTCCAACAGCCAGATCAAACAGCTGGCAGGTATGCGTGGTCTGATGGCTTCCCCTAACGGCGGTATCATCGAACTGCCCATCAAGTCCAACTTCCGTGAAGGTCTGTCCGTACTGGAATACTTCATTTCCGCTCACGGTGCGCGTAAAGGTCTGACTGATACAGCGCTGAAGACAGCCGACTCCGGTTACCTGACACGTCGTCTGGTTGACGTTTCTCAGGATATTATTATCAGAGAATGGGATTGCTGCGAAGGCCGTGACATGGAAACACCTTGCATGGAAATCGCTGCATTCATGGATGGCAACGAAGTGATCGAAAGCCTGCAGGATCGTATCCGCGGCAGATGGTCTGCTTATGATATCATCCACCCCGAAACAGGCGAAATTATCGTTCCCGCTGATACTATGATTACAGTAGATCAGGCGGAAGCAGTAGAAAAAGCAGGCGTGAAGAAGGTTTGGATCAGAACTGTTCTGACATGCCGTTCCAATATCGGTATCTGTGCAAAATGCTATGGTGCGAACATGGCTTCCGGCAGATACGTTCGTATCGGTGAATCTGTAGGTATCATCGCAGCGCAGTCCATCGGGGAACCCGGTACACAGCTGACAATGCGTACATTCCACACAGGCGGTATCGCCGGCGATGACATCACACAGGGTCTTCCTCGTGTCGAAGAACTGTTTGAAGCAAGAAAACCTAAGGGTCTTGCAATCATTGCGGAATTCGGCGGCCGTGTAACACTGAGCGATACAAAGAAAAAACGTGAAGTTATCATCACAAACCCCGAAACAGGCGAAACAAAGGATTATCTGATCCCTTACGGCTCCAGAATCAGAGTATACGACGGCGACATGATCGAAGCCGGTGACGAAATCACTGAAGGTAGCGTGAACCCTCACGACATCCTGAAGATCAAAGGTCTGAGAGGCGTTCAGGACTACATGATCCAGGAAGTACAGAGAGTATACCGCCTGCAGGGTGTAGAAATCAGTGACAAGCATATCGAAGTTATCGTTCGTCAGATGCTGAAACGCGTGAAGATCGAAGAAAACGGCGATACAGATTTCCTGCCCGGTACACTGGTTGACTGGCTGACATTTGAAAACACAAATGCAGACATGGAAAAAGAAGGCAAAGAACCTGCGAAAGGTACAAGAGTTCTGCTGGGTATCACAAAAGCATCCCTGGCAACAGATTCCTTCCTGTCCGCAGCTTCCTTCCAGGAAACAACAAGAGTACTGACAGAAGCGGCAATCAAAGGTAAGATTGATCCACTGATCGGTCTGAAAGAAAACGTATGTATCGGTAAGCTGATCCCTGCCGGTACAGGTATGACAAGATACCGTAACGTAGAAATCCAGCATGAAGGCATGGTAGAAGAAACTGCAGAAGCAGAAGAAATGCCTGTAATTGCTGAAGACGAAATGGTATAAATGGTATAATTTTTAGGAGGACGCCGTCCTCTGATTGAGAGCATCCCGTGTGAAAACACGGGATGTTCTTTGTATACAGGACGTTAGTTTTGCGTATGCGGACAAATTGAAAAAGCTGAAAAAAAGTTGGAAAATCAATGAAAAATCGCAAAAAAAGCCCTTGACTTTTTGAAGAAGCGATGATAAAATTTCGTAGTGTCCGAAAGCAAGCGCTTTTCTAAGCGGGCGCTGCTGAAGGATATAAGATTTAGAATTATTGCAATAGCAGATCGTATTCATTTTATAAGGAGGTGCAGTTAATGCCTACATTTAACCAGTTAGTAAGAAAAGGCAGAAAGACTGTTGAGAAAAAATCTACAGCACCCGCTCTGCAGAAAGGTCTGAACTCCCTGCAGAAAAAAGCTACAGACGTATCCTCTCCTCAGAAAAGAGGCGTATGTACAGCGGTAAAAACTTCCACACCTAAGAAGCCTAACTCTGCTCTGAGAAAAATTGCCAGAGTTCGTCTGTCCAACGGTATCGAAGTTACAGCATATATCCCCGGTGAAGGTCACAACCTGCAGGAACACTCTGTTGTACTGATCAGAGGCGGTAGAGTAAAAGACCTGCCCGGTGTACGTTACCACATCGTTAGAGGTACACTGGATACAGCTGGTGTAGCTAACAGAAAACAGGCTCGTTCCAAATACGGTGCAAAACGCCCTAAAGCAGCTAAGAAGTAATCCTGACCTGCAAAGGAACAAGCGAATTTCATAACAGACAAAGACAAATCTAATCATTAGAAATGCCTTATACAGATCAATACAATCTGCGATTGCTTAGACGAGATATACGTTGACTAAGATAAGGCATGAAAACACGGACAGAGGTTCCGTGAAGTACCGAGAATAGCATTTATTCATCAAGGAGGGAAGAATCGTGCCTAGAAAAGGACATGTTGCAAAAAGAGAGGTTCTGGCCGATCCTATTTACAACAGCAAGCTGGTGACAAAACTGATCAACAGCATCATGCTGGACGGTAAAAAAGGTGTAGCTGAGAAAATCGTTTATGGTGCATTTAACAAAGTAGCTGAAAAAACAGGTAAAGACGCTCTGGAAGCTTTCGAAGAAGCTCTGGCTAACGTAATGCCTGTACTGGAAGTAAAAGCTCGCCGTGTTGGTGGTGCTACTTACCAGGTTCCCATGGAAATCAGACCTGAAAGAAGACAGACACTGGGTCTGAGATGGATTACACTGTACTCCAGAAAACGTGGTGAAAAAACAATGGTAGATCGTCTGGCTGGCGAAATCATGGACGCTCTGAACAACGCTGGCGGCGCTTGCAAGAGAAAAGACGAAATGCACAAAATGGCAGAAGCAAACAAAGCTTTCTCCCACTTCAAATGGTAATCATCATTTGAGAGCTGACATTTGGTCACTCAATCTGAAAGAAAGCAGCGAAGAAATGCTGGAATACAGTATGGCTGCGTAACTTTCAAACGAAAAGAAGAATGGAAACTGGGAAATATGGAAAGGCTTGAAAAGGGTCTTTCCATAAACCCGATTATCGACTATATAAAAGGAGGATTCCACAGTGGCAAACAGAGCATACCCTCTGGAAAGAACCAGAAATATCGGTATCATGGCTCACATCGACGCCGGTAAAACAACACTGACAGAACGTATTCTGTTCTACACAGGTCGTAACTACAAAATCGGTAACACACACGAAGGTAATGCGACAATGGACTGGATGGAACAGGAACAGGAAAGAGGTATTACAATCACTTCCGCTGCTACAACATGTCAGTGGAATGACAACAGAATCAATATCATCGACACACCCGGTCACGTTGACTTCACAGTAGAAGTAGAACGTTCCCTGCGTGT
Source organism: uncultured Clostridia bacterium (assembly GCA_937888765.1). GTDB lineage: Bacteria > Bacillota > Clostridia > Lachnospirales > Anaerotignaceae > Anaerotignum_A. Next base: position 6,011 of record CALASU010000263.1, read on the forward strand.
ACTGGACGGCGCTGTTTGCGTACTGGACGCAAAAGGCGGCGTAGAACCTCAGACAGAAACAGTTTGGAGACAGGCTGATAACTATGGCGTACCTCGTATGATCTTCGTTAACAAAATGGATATCATGGGTGCTGACTTCATGGGTTCCATGAAATCTATCGTAGACAGACTGGGCTGCCACCCTGTAGCAGTTACTCTGCCTATCGGTGCTGAAAGCGATTTCAAAGGCATCATCGACCTGATGAAAATGAAAGCTTATTATTATGAAAACGCTACAGGTACAGAAGTAGAAGAACATGATATCCCTGCAGAATACATGGATCAGGCTGAAGAATACAGAACAATCATGGTGGAAGCAATCGCTGAAACTGATGAAGAACTGATGGAAAAATTCTTCGCTGAAGAAGAAATCACAGAAGCTGAACTGAAAGCAGCTCTGCGTAAAGCATGTATCGCTTGTGAACTGATGCCCGTAATGTGCGGTTCCGCATACAGAAATAAAGGTGTTCAGAAACTGCTGGACGGCGTTATCGAATACATGCCCGCTCCTACAGATATCCCTGCGATCAAAGGTACAGACCCTGAAACAGGTGAAGAAACAGAAAGACATGCTTCTGACGAAGAACCTTTCTCCGCTCTGGTATTCAAAGTAATGAATGACCCCTTCGTAGGTAAACTGGCATTCTTCCGTGTGTACTCCGGTACACTGGATTCCGGCACATACGTTCACAACTCCACAAAAGGCAAAAAAGAACGTGTTGGCCGTATCGTGCAGATGCACGCTAACCACAGAGATGAAATCGAAAAAGTATACTCCGGCGATATCGCTGCTGCAGTAGGTTTCAAAATCTCTACAACAGGTGACACAATCTGTGACGAAGATCACGAAGTAGTTCTGGAATCCATGGTATTCCCCGAACCCGTTATCTCCGTTGCTATTGAACCCAAAACAAAAGCTGGTCGTGACAAAATGGGTATGGCTCTGGCAAAACTGGCAGAAGAAGACCCTACATTCAAAACATACACAGATCAGGAAACTGGCGATACAATCATCTCCGGTATGGGTGAACTGCATCTGGAAATCATCGTTGACCGTCTGCTGAGAGAATTCAAAGTAGAAGCTAACGTTGGTGCTCCTCAGGTAGCATACAAAGAAACATTCCGTAAGGAAGTTGACGTTGAAGGTAAATTCGTACGTCAGTCCGGTGGTCGTGGTCAGTATGGTCACTGTAAAGTACGTTTCTATCCTATCGGCACAGATGCAGAACATAACTATGAATTCGTAAACGCAACAGTTGGTGGTTCTATTCCTAAAGAATATATCCCCGCTATTGATAAAGGTATTCAGCAGGCTATGCAGAGCGGTATCCTGGGCGGCTATCCCGTACTGGGCGTAAAAGCAGAAGTTTACGATGGTTCCTACCATGACGTTGACTCCTCCGAATCCGCTTACCAGATTGCCGGTTCCATGGCGTTCAAAGAAGCTATGAGAAAAGGTGACGCTGTTCTGCTGGAACCCATCATGAAAGTAACAGTAACAGTACCCGAAGATTACATGGGCGACGTTATCGGTGACATCAACTCCCGTCGTGGCCGTATCGAAGGTATGGAAGCTAGATCCAACGCACAGGTAATCCACTCCTTCGTTCCTCTGGCTGAAATGTTCGGTTACTCCACAGACCTGCGTTCCAAAACACAGGGTCGTGGTAACTACGTAATGGAAGTTGACCACTACGAACCCTGTCCTAAATCCGTACAGGATAAAGTTCTGGAAGGCAGAAAATAATTTCTGCTTTTCAAGCTGAAAAAATAAGAAGATAATACCCAAAATCCGTCATATAATGGATTTTGGGTATTGCAAAAAGACGAGAAGTCTAATATAATTAGAGTTGATGAGCGCATCCCAAAGGGTGTATCTTGACTCATAAAAAACAAACAAATTTATTAGGAGGAGATTCCAATGGCAAAGGCAAAATTTGAAAGAACCAAACCCCATATGAATATCGGTACTATCGGTCACGTTGACCATGGTAAAACAACTCTGACTGCAGCGATCACAAAAACACTGCACGAAAGATACCAGATCGGTGAAGCTGTAGCTTTCGAAAACATCGATAAAGCTCCCGAAGAAAGAGAACGTGGTATCACAATCTCCACAGCTCACGTAGAATACGAAACACCTTCCAGACACTACGCTCACGTAGACTGCCCCGGCCACGCTGACTATGTTAAAAACATGATCACAGGTGCGGCTCAGATGGACGGTGCTATCCTGGTAGTAGCTGCTACAGACGGCCCTATGGCTCAGACAAGAGAACATATCCTGCTGTCCAGACAGGTAGGCGTTCCTTACGTAGTAGTATTCATGAACAAATGTGACATGGTAGAAGACGAAGAACTGCTGGATCTGGTTGAAATGGAAATCAGAGAACTGCTGAGCGAATATGAATTCCCCGGCGATGATACACCCATCATCCGTGGTTCCGCTTTCCAGGCTCTGCAGGATCCTTCTTGCGCATGGGGCGACAAAATTCTGGAACTGTTCGAAGAAATCGAAGCATACATTCCTACACCTGAACGTGCAACAGACAAACCTTTCCTGATGCCCGTAGAAGACGTTTTCTCCATCACAGGTCGTGGTACAGTAGCAACAGGTAGAGTAGAATCCGGTGTTGTTAAAGTACAGGACGAAGTTGAAATCGTTGGTCTGACAGAAGAAATCAGAAAAGTTGTTGTAACAGGCGTTGAAATGTTCCGTAAACTGCTGGATCAGGCTGAAGCTGGTGACAACATCGGTGTTCTGCTGAGAGGCGTTCAGAGAACAGAAATCGAAAGAGGTCAGGTTCTGGCTAAACCCGGTTCCATCACACCTCACACAAAATTCAAAGCTCAGGTTTACGTTCTGTCCAAAGAAGAAGGTGGCCGTCATACACCTTTCTTCAACAACTACAGACCTCAGTTCTACTTCAGAACAACAGACGTAACAGGCGTTATCAACCTGCCCGAAGGTACAGAAATGTGCATGCCTGGCGATAACGTTGAAATGACAATCGAACTGATCACACCCGTAGCTATGGGTCAGGGTCTGCGTTTCGCTATCCGTGAAGGTGGTAGAACAGTAGGTGCTGGTTCCGTAGTAGAAGTTATCGAATAATTTTTGATAGCCTGATATGTGACTCATCAAAGGGATATCCGAAAGGATATCCCTTTTTTTATCTGAAAAGCAGAGCAGGGAACACTATATGTCTATGAAGCTGCAAAGAGGGATAGAAACAGCGAATTTCGACAAAGTGAAAATATTTTTTAAAGAAAAATTTTGTGCAAAATGACGGTTGATGTCAGACAACAGAAGGCTCTGAAAAATAGTTTACATGCGAAATATATTGACAAATAAAAGACAATAGTGTAAAGTGATACTAACAAAAGAACTAAGACAGCACACCGAGCAGAAAGTCGTGTGCTATTTTTTCGCAAATATTGTTTGAAGGCAAAATATTCACGGATGATTTTGCAGTGGACAATGTCTGAAATGAAAAAATGGAACTGCTTTTTGTACAGGATGCGATTTTTCTTCTCCAGAGCGACGAGGGGAGAGGAAAAGATGCCTTGCTTCTTTTGTGGTTTTTTTCCTAGAACCAACAGACGAAAATATGTCGGTATTACCAACAAACGCAACCGTTTTTTATGGAATATTTATCGACAAACATGTTGACATTTTTTAGACAAAAATGGTATATTCATTATGGAGGCATTAGGGGCTTGAGAAAGCTTTTTCGAGCTTTCAAAAGTCATGCAATCGCTTCCGGACGGTGGCGTCGTAAGGAAGTAGGTAGTTTTTTAATGGGTCCAATCAATGCGCTCTCGTTGAGAAGATCCGAAATTTCTAAAAAATAGGAGGAATAGTAAATGGATTTCAAATTAACAAAAACTCAGATGCTTCAGCAGGAGTTGTTCAGAAAATTTGCTGAAACAGAAATTAAACCAATCGCTAAAGATATGGACGAAGCTGAAGATTACGATCGTGAACTGCTGCAGAAACTGCAGAAAATCGGTGCTTTTGGTATTCCTTACAGCAGAGAATACGGCGGTCAGGGTGCTGACGTTCTGACATACACACTGTGCATGGAAGAAATGTCCAAAGTAGATGCTTCCACAGGTATCACACTGTCCGTACACACATCTCTTTGCTGCCCTTGCATCAATGAGTTTGGTACAGAAGAACAGAAACAGAAATGGCTGAGACCTCTGGTTGATGGTTCCAAAATCGGCTGCTTCGGTCTGACAGAACCCGGCGCTGGTACAGACGCTGCTGGTGTTAAAACAGAAGCTGCTAAAGATGAAAACGGCGACTACATCCTGAACGGTACAAAAATCTTTACAACAAACTCCGGTTTCGCTGATACATTCATCGTATTCGCTCTGACAGACAAATCCAAAGGCCCTAAAGGTATGTCCGCATTCATCGTTGACAGAAACTCCGAAGGTCTGACAGTTGGTCCTAACATCGAACGTATGGGTATCAGAGCAGCTTCCAACTGTGAAGTTGTTTACGAAAACGTTAAAGTTCCCAAAGAAAACCTGCTGGGTAAAGAAGGCCAGGGTTACAAAATCGCTATGACAGCTCTGGGCGGCGGTCGTATCGGTATCGGTGCTCAGTCCGTAGGTATCGCACAGGGTGCTATCGACGAAACACTGAAATATGTTAAAGAAAGAAAACAGGGTGGTAAACCCATCGGTAAATACCAGAACACACAGTTCAAACTGGCTGAAATGCAGACAAAAACAGATGCTGCTAGACTGATGGTTTGGAGAGCTGCTACAGAAAAAGACAACCACGGCAACTACGCTCCTCTGGCTGCAATGTGCAAATACTTCGCTTCCGACGTTGCTAACGAAGTAACAAGAATGGCTGTACAGCTGTTCGGTGGTTACGGTTACTGCCGTGAATACCCCGTAGAAAGAGCTATGCGTGACGCTAAGATCACAGAAATCTACGAAGGTACAAACGAAGCTATGAGAATGATCATCGCTGGCTCCATGAAAGTTTGATCCTGAGAGTTAAGAGTTCATTTTAAGAAAAGCTTTTATTAACTAAAATTTGGAAGGAGAACAACTATAATGAAAATCGTTGTATGTATTAAACAGGTACCCGATACAGTAGAAGTTAAAATCGATCCTAAAACAGGCACACTGATCCGTGACGGTGTTCCCTCTATCATCAACCACGATGACAAAACAGGTATCGAAGCAGCTCTGCAGCTGAAAGAACAGCTGGGCGGCACAGTTACAGTAGTATCCATGGGCCCTCCTCAGGCTGACGTTGCTCTGAGAGAAGCTCTGGCTATGGGTTGTGACGAAGCTTATCTGGTATCCGCTAGAGAATTCGGTGGTTCCGATACATATGCTACATCCGGTATTCTGGCTGCAGCTCTGAAAAAAGTAGGCTATGACATCGTTATCACAGGTCGTCAGGCTATCGACGGTGACACAGCTCAGGTTGGTCCCCAGATCGCTGAAAAACTGTCCCTGCCTCAGGTTTCCTACGTTGAAGAAGTTATCGAAGCTGCTGAAGATCACGTAGTAGTTAAAAGACAGTTTGAAGATGGTTACCAGATCATCAAAATCAAAACTCCTTGCCTGCTGACAGCAATCGCTGAACTGGCTACACCTAGATACATGTCCGTAAGAGGTATCGTTGAAGCTTATGAAGCAGAAATCAAAGTTCTGGGCTTCGAAGATCTGAAAGATGAACTGGAACTGGACATGATCGGTCTGAAAGGTTCCCCTACAAACGTATACCAGTCCTTCACAAAAGAAGTAAAAGGCGCTGGTACAATCCTGGAAGGTCTGTCTGCAGACGAAGCTGTTAAAGCTATCATGGACAAACTGGAAGCAAAATTCATCATCTAATCTGGTGGTTTTCGCCTAATTGGAACGAGGAATCATAGACTTAAAATTTGGAATATAAGGAGGAAAACCTACAATGAGTAAAGGTATTTTCGTAGTAATGGAACAGAGATACGGCAAGGTTCAGAACGTAGGTCTGGAACTGGTCGGCGAAGCTACAAGACTGAAAGAAGATCTGAAAGATGACGTAGTAGCAGTGCTGCTGGGTCACAACATCGAAGGCGAAGTTGCAAAAATCTTCCACTACGGTGCAGACAAAGTTATCCTGGTTGACCACCCCATGCTGGAAAACTATGCAACAGAACCCTACACAAAAGCTGTAACAGAAGTTATCAAAGCATTTGATCCCGAAATCATGCTGTTCGGTGCTTCTTCCATCGGCCGTGACGTTGCTCCCCGTGTTGCTTCTCGTGTAAAAACAGGTCTGGTTGCAGATACAACAGGTCTGAGAATGGCGAAAACAGAAGCTGAACTGGCAAAAGAAGCTGAAATGGGCAACAAAGAACCCGAAAGAGCTCTGCTGATGACACGTCCCGCTTTCGGTGGTAACATCATGGCTACACTGATGTGCCCCAGAACAAAACCTCAGATGGCTACAGTACGTCCCGGCGTTATGAAAATGATCGCGAAAGACGAAACAAGAACAGGCGAACTGGTTAAATTCGATGTTAATTTCACAGACGCTGACATGAACGTAGAAATCATGGAAGTAGTGAAATCCGAACACGCTCACGTTGACCTGACAGAAGCAAAACTGATCGTTTCCGGCGGTCGTGGTGTTGGTTCCGCAGCAGGCTTCGACGTAATCAGAGACGTTGCAGATGCACTGGGCGCAGAAGTTGGTTCTTCCAGAGCATGTGTTGACGCTGGTTGGATTGAAAAAGACAGACAGGTAGGTCAGACAGGTAAAACAGTAAGACCCGAACTGTACATGGCTTGCGGTATCTCCGGTGCTATCCAGCACGTAGCAGGTATGGAAAACTCCGAACTGATCATCGCTATCAACAAAAACGAATCCGCTCCCATCTTCGAAGTGGCTGACCTGGGTATCGTTGGTGATCTGAAAGCAATCCTGCCTAAACTGGCTGACGCAGTAAGAAAATACAAAGCAGCAAAAGCAAACAGCTAATTTGTTTTTGACTGATAGTTTGCTTTGAATCTTGAGGACTCCCGAAAGGGAGTCCTTTTTATTAGCAGCGAGAAAGGCAGCGATAAAGAGGATGTACTATCAGTTAGTCGCGTTAAAAAAGTAATGTTTTATTGAAAAAAGTACAATAATTTATTGAAATTTACCTTATATGTGCAAAATGACTGAAATAATTCGAGAAATGTCCGTCTATTAGGGGCTTTTGTCTATTGTTTTTTGTGGGGAATATGGTAGAATAAGGATGTCCTTTGAGGAAGGGATATTTGAATGGGAAAAATGGATATCGTATGCTTGGCTGAAGCAAGCCTGACATACGATTTTTTTCATTCTAAGGAAGCGTTTTGAATTTTTATGTAACAAAAGGAGGCAATACAGATGAAAAAAGCTGTTATTACTGTATTAGGTAAAGATCGTGTGGGTATCACATTGAAAGTATGTGAAGTACTGGCAGGTGCAAATATCAATATTCTGGATATTTCTCAGACAATCGTAAGCGGTTACTTCAATATGGTTATGGTAACAGATATTACAGATACAAATATGGTATTTGAAGATATCGCTGCAAAATTGGCGGCAGTTGGAGAAGAATTGGGTCTGGAAATCAAGATCCAGCATACAGCTATTTTTGACGCTATGCATCGCATTTAAAAAGGAGGCTGTGGCATGATTACAAGAAATGAAATTCTGGAAACCAACAGCATGATCAGCGAAATGAATCTGGATGTGCGTACCATCACAATGGGTATCAGCCTGTTGGATTGTGCAGATGCAGACATTGAAAAATTCAATGAAAAAGTTTATAACAAAATTACAACATATGCAAAGGATCTGGTAAAGGTCGGCGATGATCTGGCAAAGGAATATGGAATTCCTGTTGTAAACAAAAGAATTTCCGTAACACCCATTGCGATTGCGGCCGCAGGCTGTAAAAATGCAGATTCCTATGTAAGTGTTGCACAGACCCTGGATAGAGCGGCAAAAGAAGTTGGCGTAAACTTTATCGGCGGCTTTTCTGCTCTGGTACAGAAAGGGTATACAGAAAGCGATAAAATTCTGATCAACTCCATTCCCGAAGCACTGTCTGTGACAGAACGTGTTTGTTCTTCTGTGAATGTAGGCACTTCCAGAAACGGCATGAACATGGATGCAGTAAAGAAAATGGGTGAAATCATCGTAGAAACAGCAGAACTGACAAAGGACAGAGAATGTATCGGTTGTGCGAAGCTGGTTGTATTCTGCAATGCAGTAGAAGATAACCCCTTCATGGCAGGTGCATTCCACGGTGTTGGCGAAGCAGACTGCTGCATCAATGTAGGTGTCAGTGGTCCCGGTGTTGTAAAAAAAGCACTGGAAGAAGTAAGAGGGGCAGATTTTGAAACACTGTGCGAAACAGTAAAACGTACAGCATTTAAAATTACCCGTGTTGGTCAGATGATTGCAAAAGAAGCATCTGAAAGATTAAACGTACCTTTTGGTATCATTGACCTTTCTCTGGCACCCACACCCGCAGTGGGCGACAGCATTGCAGAAATTTTCCAGGAAATGGGTCTGGAAGAAGCTGGTGCACCAGGTACAACAGCGGCACTGGCACTGTTGAATGATAATGTGAAAAAAGGCGGCGTTATGGCATCCTCTTATGTAGGCGGTCTGAGCGGTGCATTTATTCCCGTAAGTGAAGACCACGGTATGATTGATGCCTGTGAAAAAGGTGCGCTGACTCTTGAAAAACTGGAAGCAATGACTTGCGTCTGCTCCGTTGGTCTGGATATGATTGCACTGCCCGGCGATACTTCCGCAGCAACATTATCCGGTATCATTGCGGATGAAGCTGCAATCGGTATGGTAAATAATAAAACAACAGCGGTTCGTCTGATTCCTGTGATCGGCAGAAAAGAAGGCGACAGCGTAGAATTCGGCGGTCTGTTGGGCTATGCGCCTATCATTCCCGTAAATCGTTTCAGCTGTGAAAAATTTGTGGCAAGAGGCGGCAGAATTCCCGCACCTATCCATAGCTTCAAAAACTAACATATATAATATAGAAGAAACTGCTGCTTTTTGGATTTCAAAAAGCAGCTTTTTTCTTTAGAGAAATGCTTTCTGTAAAGAAAAATAAGGTGTTCAGTATACAAAACACAAAAAATGGAAAGAATCTGTAAAGTTTTCTGAAAAATGCGTCTTTGTATGGTGGACAAATGAACAGAAAAGGCGGAGTTTGTTTTGGGTTAGTCTTGAATTATTCGAAAAAAACCGCATAAGAAAACTGTATACAGATTGAAATTGTGCACTATGCACAAAAACAGTTTGATTTTAAAGTGGTTTTTATATCAAAAACAAGCGAAAAAAATAAAAAAAACACTTGCCAAATCTGTCCTCATCATTTATAATAAGTGTTGTTGTGACATAGAGTGTTGATACGGAAGGTTGCCAAAAGCCGATAGATAAAGGGCTTGAGGGTTTTTCCGAGGAGCGATGTCTAGTTCAAAGAAACCAGGCGACAAGGTCACTGTACTGAATATTTAGGGTGAGTTATTCGATAGGATAACTATGCGCTGAAAGTGTGCGCAAAAATGAGCCCGGATAAGTGTGCAGTCACCACTTGTCGTACTGAAGTCAGAAAATAGTACGAAAAGGAGGGGACTTTTTTTATGGCTAATCCCAAAATCAGAATCAGTCTCAAAGCTTACGATCACAAACTGATCGACCAGTCTGCAGCGCAGATTATTGAAACAGCAAAGAAAACAGGTGCACAGATCAGCGGCCCTATTCCTCTGCCCACAAAGAAAGAAGTTGTAACAATCATCAGAGCGGTGCACAAATACAAAGACTCTCGTGAACAGTTCGAAATGAGAACACACAAGAGACTGATCGACATTCTGAGCCCTACACCCAAAACAGCTGACGCACTGAGCCGTCTGGATCTGCCCGCAGGTGTAGATATCACACTGAAAGTGATGAAATAAGAAGGAAATAATCTCGGTACGCCGAAGTTATTTTATAAGAAACAAACTTAAAGCAACAAACTTGAATGAAATTATCCAAATTACTGGTTTATATAAGATAGAAGTTAGAAAAACGCTTACAACTCTTATATGACTAGAATGATTACCCGAAGCCTTCAAGGTGAGGGTGGACGGCAATCCGCTGTAGAAAATTTAGGAGGTGCAACGAAATGAAAAAGGCAATCATTGCTAAGAAAATTGGTATGACACAGGTTTTCACAGAAAACGGTGCATTGGTACCAGTTACAGTTCTTGAAGCTGGCCCTTGCGTTGTTATCCAGAAGAAAACAATGGAAAACGACGGCTATGAAGCAATTCAGGTTGGTTTCGCAGAAATCAAAGACAAAAAAGTAAACAAACCCATGAAGGGTCATTTCACAAAAGCAGGCGTAGCTGCTAAGAGATTTGTGAAAGAATTCAGACTGGAAGACGTAAGCGCATACGAAGTTGGCGCTGAAATCAAAGCTGATGTATTCGCAGCAGGCGAAAGAGTTGACGCAAGCGGCGTTTCCAAAGGTAAAGGTTTCCAGAGTACAATCAAGAGATACAACGCACAGAGAGGTCCCATGGGTCATGGTTCCAAATCTCACAGAGTTGTAGGTTCCATGGGTTCTTCCGCTACACCCAGCCGTGTTAAAAAAGGCAAAAGAATGCCTGGTCACATGGGCGCAGCGAATGTAACAATCCAGAATCTTGAAATCGTACGTGCAGATGCAGAAAAGAACCTGCTGCTGATCAAAGGCGCAGTTCCCGGTCCTAAAGGTTCTGTTCTGGTAATCAAAGACAGCGTAAAGATCTGATAAACTTTACGAAAGGAGGAAACTAACATGGCAAATGTTGCAGTATTAAATATGACAGGCGCTCAGGTAGGCACAATTGAGCTGAACGACGCTATTTTCGGTATTGAAGCAAACGAACATGTGATGCACCTGGCTGTAGTACAGTATCTGGCAAACCAGAGACAGGGCACACAGAGTGCAAAAACACGTGCAGAAGTACGTGGCGGTGGTAGAAAACCTTGGAGACAGAAAGGTACAGGTAGAGCAAGACAGGGCTCCATCCGTTCCCCTCAGTGGGTTGGCGGTGGCGTAGTATTCGCTCCCAAGCCCAGAGATTACTCCTTCAAACTGAACAAGAAAGTGAAAAGACTGGCTCTGCAGTCCGCACTGTCCACAAAAGTTGCTGAAGGCAAAATCATCGTTCTGGACGAACTGACACTGTCTGAAGTTAAGACAAAAGAAATGGCGAAAGTGCTGGAAAACATCAAATGCGGCAAAGCACTGATCGTTATGGACGGCGTAAACAAAAACGTAATGCTGTCCGCTAGAAACATTCCCGAAGTAAAAACAGCTTCCGTAAGCACAATCAATGTTTACGATCTGCTGAAATACAACACACTGGTTGTAACAAAAGAAGCAGTAGAAAAAATCCAGGAGGTGTACGCATAATGGCAGATCTGAAATTTTACGACGTAATCGAAAGACCCGTAATCACAGAAAACAGCATGGCTGTTCTGGAAGACAAAAAATATACTTTCATCGTACACCCTGAAGCTACAAAAGCTCAGATCAAAGATGCAGTAGAAAAAATGTTCGAAGGCGCTAAAGTAGAATCCGTTAACACAATGAACTACTCCGGCAAACCTAAAAGAAGAGGTATGTTCTTCGGCAAAACAAAAAAATTCAAAAAAGCAGTTGTTAAACTGACAGCTGACAGCAAAGACATCGAAATCTTCATGGGTATGTAATCCCCACGAAGTACATTCAGAAACTTGCAATACACATGCTTGGCATGTAGACGATATAAATCCGAAAGGAGTGGAAAAAAGAGATGGCAATTAAAAGATATAAACCTTATACACCATCCAGAAGACACATGACAGTGTCCGCATTCGATGAAATCACAAAATCCACGCCCGAAAAATCTCTGGTAGTACACCTGAGAAAAACTTCCGGCAGAAATAACCAGGGTAAAATCACTGTTCGTCACCACGGCGGCGGCGGTAAAATCAAATACAGACTGGTTGACTTCAAACGTAACAAAGATGGTATTCCCGCAACAGTAAAAGCAATCGAATACGATCCTAACAGAACAGCAAACATCGCTCTGATCGTTTATGCTGACGGTCAGAAATCCTATATCCTGGCTCCCGCAGGTCTGCAGGTTGGCGACCAGCTGATGAATGGTCCCGAAGCAGAAGTTAAACTGGGTAACACACTGCCTATGAGCAAAATCCCCGTTGGTGCTTCTATCCACAACATCGAAATGAAGCCCGGCAAAGGCGGCCAGCTGGTTCGTTCCGCTGGTAACGTAGGTCAGCTGATGGCGAAAGAAGGCAAATACGCTACAGTAAAACTGCCTTCCGGCGAAATGAGACTGCTGCCTATCGAATGCCGTGCAACAATCGGTCAGATCGGTAACACAGACCACGAACTGATCCACATTGGTAAAGCAGGTAGAAAACGTCACATGGGTATCAGACCTACAGTAAGAGGTTCCGTAATGAACCCTAACGATCACCCTCACGGTGGTGGTGAAGGTAGAACACCTATCGGTCGTCCCTCTCCTATGACACCTTGGGGCAAACCTGCAATGGGCTACAAAACAAGAAAGAAACACAAAGCTTCCAACAAATATATCGTTCGCCGCAGAAACGGCTAATAGATTCGAATGTGCCTAAGGTCTCTTAGGCACTGATAGAAATAACAAGGAGGATTCATCAATGAGCAGATCTTTGAAAAAAGGACCTTTCGCTGACGATCATCTGCTGAAGAAGATCGATGCACTGAACGCAGCAGGCGAAAAGAGCGTAATCAAAACATGGTCTCGTCGTTCTACAATTTATCCCGACATGATCGGTCACACTATCGCAGTTTATGACGGCAGAAAACACGTGCCTGTATATATCACAGAAGACATGGTAGGCCACAAACTGGGCGAATTTGCACTGACAAGAACTTACAGAGGTCACGGCAAAGACGCAGAAAAGAAATCTAGAGTTCGCTAATTTATCCGAATAACGAAAGGAGGTTTCGTTCATGGCAAAAGGTCATAGAAGCCAGATTAAAAAAGAAAGAAATATCGCAACACAGGAAAAAAGACCCCATGCTACTGCTAAATACGTAGGTATCCCTGCATCCAAAGCGAAAATCGTTCTGGATCAGATCAAAGGTAAAGACGTTGCAACAGCAGCAGCTATGTTGAACTATAGCCCCAGACTGGCAGCAGAAATCATCGGTAAAGTACTGAAATCCGCAATGGCAAATGCTGAAAACAACCTGGGTATGGACGTAAACAAACTGTATGTGGAAGAAGTAAGTGCTGATCAGGGCCCTACAATGAAGAGAATCCGCCCCAGAGCACAGGGCAGAGCATATCGTATCCTGAAAAGAAGCTGCCATATTTCCATCATTCTGAATGAAAGATAATAGGAGGTACTGAAAATGGGTCAGAAAGTAAATCCCCACGGTTTAAGAGTAGGTATCATCAAAGATTGGGATACAAAATGGTATGCTGAAAAGGACTTTGCTGATTACCTGGTTGAAGACGTAAAAATCAGAAAATTCATCAAAAAGAGACTGTACGCAGCTGGCGTTTCCAAAATCGGTATCGAAAGAACAGCTGGCAGAGTAAAAGTTAGCGTACACACTGCAAAACCCGGTATCGTTATCGGTAAAAACGGTGCAGCTATCGAAGAACTGAAAGGTGAACTGCAGAAAATGACAGCTCACAAAGTAGCTGTAAACATCGAAGAAATCAAAAGACCTGAACTGGATGCTCAGCTGGTAGCTGAAAACATCGCTCTGCAGCTGGAAA
>CALASU010000264.1 GCA_937888765.1 uncultured Clostridia bacterium
CTTCTAGGATAACACAGAAGCGGATTTTGTCAAGAGTGTGAAATAGCTTAAAAAAGAGGGGGTTTTTGATGTGTTTTATACAGATACTTGTAATTTATAATACAGAGGAGTTTTTCTGTAAAAGTGCATGCGTTTGTAGGATTAGGGGGCGGGGGACAGCGTCCCTCGAAAAAGGTTCTAAAAATAGGAGGTTTCCCATAAATTGCATTGTATGGATACGATTGCAGAACGAAACGGGGGACGAGAGATGGAAGGCTATAACATTTATCAGGACATTGCGCAGCGAACGGGCGGGGATATTTATATTGGCGTGGTAGGGCCTGTACGGACGGGAAAATCCACATTTATCAAGCGGTTCATGGATCTGCTGGTATTGCCGTATATCAGTAATACCTACACAAGAAATCGGGCAAAGGATGAACTGCCACAGTCGGCTTCGGGCCGCACCATTATGACGACAGAACCGAAATTTGTGCCGAATGAAGCTGTTGAAATTTCGCTGGGGGACAATGCTGATCTGCGGGTGCGGATGATTGATTGTGTGGGCTATCTGGTACCCGATGCGGAGGGGCATATGGATGGGGACAGTCCACGGATGGTACACACACCATGGTCGGAGGAAGCCATGCCGTTTCTTGCGGCGGCAGAAATGGGAACGAAAAAAGTCATTACCGACCATTCTACGATTGGTATGGTGGTAACAACGGACGGCACAGTGACGGAGCTTCCCAGAGAAAATTATGAGGAGGCGGAGGAAAGAGTAGTGGAAGAACTGCGGGAAATGGGAAAACCGTTTCTGATTCTTCTGAATACAGCAACGCCTTACAGTGAAGGCACACAGGCTTTGCGTGCGGAACTGGAAGAAAAATACAGTGTACCTGTACTGGCGGTCAATGTGGCGCAGTTAAAGGCGGAGGATATCCGAAAGATTCTGGAACAGCTGCTGTATCAGTTCCCGCTGCGGGAGGTGCGGTTCTTTTTCCCCGGCTGGGTGGAAACACTGGAACAGAAGCACTGGCTGAAGCAGGGGATGATTGCGGCACTGAAACAGGTGATGACGAAAGTGGAAAAGCTGGCAGATGTGACAGATGCCATTGAGGGACTGGGGGAACTGGAATTTCTCAAAAAAGCGTATACGGATCATGTTCTGCCCGGGGAAGGAGCGGCAGAAATTGCGCTGAATTTTGAGGATGGGCTGTTTTATCGGATTCTGAGCGAAACGGTCAATCTGCCGATTGCGGATGATTATGCATTGATTTCTACCATTCGGATGCTTTCTGAAACAAAACAGGAATATGATAAGATTGCGGCGGCATTGCAGGATGTGCACAGAAAAGGCTATGGCGTGGTAACGCCTGTGTTTG
The DNA here is from genome assembly GCA_937888765.1 of uncultured Clostridia bacterium. Taxonomy (GTDB): domain Bacteria; phylum Bacillota; class Clostridia; order Lachnospirales; family Anaerotignaceae; genus Anaerotignum_A. Next base: position 1,365 of record CALASU010000264.1, read on the forward strand.
AGGAAATTTCTCTGGAAAAGCCGGAGGTATTCAAGCAGGGAAGCCGTTACGGCATTAAACTGAAAGCAAAAGGGGAGTCGATTCATCTGATTAAGGCAGATGTGGAAACAGAGGTTTCTCCGATCATTGGGAATGAAGAACAGTCAAGGGAATTTATCGATCACCTGATTGCGGAGTATGAAACAGAACCCGAAAAGATCTGGGATCTGAATATTTTTGGGCGGACGCTCAGTTCTATGGTCAGCGACGGGATGCAGAATAAAATCTATCGTATGCCTGAGGATGCACAGATGAAGCTGCAGGAAACGCTACAGAAGATTGTGAATGAGGGCAGCGGCGGGCTGATCTGTATTATTTTGTAAAATAAATGCATAAAATCCCTTTTTTTGTATAGTGCTTTGTGATAAAATGGAAGATAGGAATGAGGAAGTAAATTTATTTTTGAACAAAGAAGCCGTACAAAAGAAGGAGGCGTTTGTATTGGTCGATCAAGTATTACAAACCAAAAAATGTGCAAAACTCGTTGGGATTGTATTGATGATATTTTCCCTGATGTATGTACCGAATAAAAAATTTGCATTCATGTTACTGCTGTTATTCATCGGGATCGCGATTGCAGTACCGACACTGGCGTTTGTAAAGCAGTCCAATGTGCAGTTTTTTATGCGATATATCTTCTTCTGTGCAAACTTTGCGGTTATGATGACGCAGTGTATTTCTCTGCATTATGAACCTGCGGTTCCGCTGTTCTTCTGTCTGGCGGTATTGGCGGCGCAGTTTTTTGAAGTAAGGCTGATCAAGTTTACGACATTGTGCAGTGCCATCATGTTTGCCGTAGAGTGTGTTGTCATCAGTATGAATATGGGGCAGTTGCTGGCAGATGCAGTTGTGATTGCAGAATTGTATATTGCAATTATTCTTGGCGGCAAACTCTTATCTGCCTGTGTTGAAGTAGGCTGCAGATATTACGGAGAATCCAGCAGACAGCACGAAGAAGCAGAAGAACTGCTGGAAGAACTGGAAGTAAAAAAACAGCAGGCAGAACAGGTTATGCATCAGCAGGAAGATCTGATCGAAGAAATCCAGAGAGTGGCACATACAGTTTCCACTGAAGCACATAATCTGACATCGCAGACGGATGAACTGGCGATGGGCAGTGTGGAACAGGCAGATGCTATGAATGAACTGACAAATTCTGTGGATGATGTGACACAGTATGTCAAAAAAACAGCTGATCATGCCGAAGTGGTAAAAGAAGCAGCAGAAACCGTGTATCACCGTGTAAATGACGGGAATGAGCATATGAGTCAGCTTATGACAGCAGTAAAGGATATTGAAAACAGTATGCTTTCTGTGGAAAAGATCATCAAAAATATTGACGATATCGCTTTCCAGACCAATATTCTGGCGCTGAATGCGGCAGTAGAAGCGGCAAGAGCAGGCTCTGCCGGCAAAGGCTTTGCTGTAGTAGCCGATGAAGTACGTAAGCTGGCAACAGACAGTGCGGAAGCGGCAAGCAATACCATTAACGTATTGACAGGCTGTCGTGAGGCGGTAAAACGCGGGGTGGATGTGGCAGATAAAACATCTGATGCCCTGCAGATGATTCGGGAAAGCGTAGCAGATGTAAAAGGAAGCTCTGCGCAGATCCATACGATGACGATACAGCAGCTTTCTCACATTGATGAAATTCAGGAAGAAATCGAACGTGTTGCACAGGTTGTACAGAGTACGGCTTCTCTGGCGCAGAACAGTTCCAATGCTGTCAGAGAAATTTCCGGACAGGTGCAGCAGCTGCGGGACCTGACCTGTTGATAAATTCATAAAAAACAGTATAAAAAAAGCACATTTATTCCGAACTGTGGATAAATGTGCTTTTTCTTGTGACTTTCTTGTGGATAAATGTGTTTTTTTTGTGAATAATGGTTTACCTTTTCAAAAAAATAGAGTATAATAATGTGATACTATGCAAGGATTACGGTCGAAAGACAAAAGACAGGAGGATTCCCATGAAAAAAGGTTCCTCGGGGAATAGAAAAAAAAGAAAAAGACCGGCTTCTCCAAGAGAGCAGGTGCAGCAGACACCGCCTCGCCGTTATCCGACGCGGGACAATGTGTACAGTCTGCAGCAGGAACGCCAGAGAAGGCAGGCCATGGAAGAACAGCGGCAAAGGCAGCAGCGGGAATTGCAGTATCAGAATGGACGAGTCAGAAAAAAAAGCAGAAGACGAAAGTCCAATCCGATTATTATGCCTGTGATCGTGTTTACAATGGTTGCTATTTATCTGGCGGGACAGTTTGGAATGCTCTTGTCCAAACGCTCGGATATCAATGTGGAAACGGTTTCTTATGGCACGATCGACACCCCTAAGATTTATAATGGTCTGATACTACGGGAAGAATATGTGGTAAACAGTACCAGAGCGGGACAGCCCTTTTATCAGTATTCGCAGGGCGATTATGTGCCGAAGGGTTCTGTGGTCTGTACGGTAAAGGATACGGAGTCCACAAATGCGCTGGAAGAAAAGCTGGATAAAATTGATAAAAATATTCTGGAAAGCCAGAAAAAACGGACAGACCTCTCTGCCTTTTCTGAGGATATTTCCAGACTGGAAAACAGCGTAGCACGCTCTGTTGATGCCTATGCGGGAAGTGCCATGAAAACAGATCTGTCGTATATGTATACGATGAAAAGTCAGGTTGTATCTTTCATGGATCAGAGAAATCAGATCTGGCTGACAGAAAATGTGGAAAGTCTTTCGCAGCTGACGGAAGAAAGAACGTCTTACGAAAAACAGCTTGCGGAAAATATGAGTTCGCTGACAGCTTCAGAATCGGGTGTGCTTTGCTTAAGCTATGATGGGCTGGAGGAAACCCTGCACCCGGATATGGCGGCAGAAGTGACCCAAAAGCAGATCGGCGGCGCAAAAACAGAATATATATCCAAAGCAAAGGGTGTGCAGGAAGGCGACCCGCTGTTTAAAATCATAGAAAGCAATAAATGGTATATCGTTGCCTATTTCCCCAATACGGATGTGGCAGGATGGGAAGCGCAGACAGCAAAACGACTGAATATGATTGATAAAGAAGAAAATCTTTCCATCCGTACACTGGTTGAATCGGTAGAGGTGGGAGAAAAGGAAACAAAGGTTGTCTTTTCCAGCTATGAGCATATGGAACAGTTCATGGAAGACAGGACGGTTTCCTTCAGTCTGGACAGTGCAGTGACAGAGGGGCTGAAAATTCCCAACAATGCCATTGTGGAAAAGTCTCTGCTGAAGATTCCTCGTACCTGCCTGACAGAAAGCATGGGTGCAAATGGTGTGATGCAGGTAAAGGGCGATACCAGTCAGTTTATGGAAATCCGTATATTGGCAGGCGATGAAGATGCTGTTTACATAGAACAGACAGAAGACTCTGTAAAGACGGGCGACATTGTACTGCAGGGAACAGGAGAAACAGCAGCACAGTATACCATCTCCGAAGTACAGCCTCATGCAGGGGTATATGTTGCCAACAGTTCCATGGCGAAGTTTGTTGTTGTGGAAATACTGGAACAGAATCAGGAATATGCCATCGTGAAGGCAGGAACAGTCACAGGGCTGCAGCCCTTTGACACGATTGTCTCCGATGCAAAAAATATTACAGAAGGACAGGATATTTACTAAAGCGGACAGAAAAGAAAGAAGGGTGATAACAATGGGCTTAGTTGCTGAAAACATCAAAGACGTAGAAGCAAAAATCGCAGCAGCAGCGGCAAAAAGCGGCAGAGCGGCGGAAGACATTCTTTTGCTTGCTGTCAGCAAGACAAAGCCTGTGGAGCTGATCGGCGAAGCAGTGCAGGCGGGACTGACATCCCTTGGGGAGAATAAGGTGCAGGAGATCATGGAAAAATATGAACCCATGCAGGTCTATGCACCAGAAGGTGACCGCATCCACTGGCATCTGATCGGACATCTGCAGACCAATAAAGTAAAATATATCATCGACAAAGTGGACATGATCCATTCTGTGGAAAGCCTGAAGCTTGCCGAAGAAATCGAAAAGCGTGCCGCACAGAAGGATCTGGTGATGGACGTACTGATCGAAGTCAATATGGCGGGAGAAGAAAGTAAGTTTGGTGTGACACCCGAGCAGACAGAAGAACTGCTGCGTCAGATTGCACAGATGAAACATGTTCGTGTCCGCGGGTTGATGACAGTTGCTCCTTTTGTCGAAAACCAGGAAGAAAATAGAGAAGTTTTCCGTCAAATGAGAGAATTATTGGTTGACATGAACGGTAAAAAAATTGATAATATAGAAATGGATACATTATCCATGGGTATGACGGGCGACTATGAGGTAGCCATTGAAGAAGGTGCTACCATTGTGCGTGTCGGCACAGGTATTTTTGGGGAAAGATACTATCCTAACAAAGGTTAAGACATAAACAACAAAATAAGATGTTAAAACATTAAGAAACAGGAGGATATTGGAGTGGCTAATTTATTTAACAAAATGAGAGAAATGATGTTCGGAGAATACGAAGACGATTATGATGAATATGAAGAAGAATACACAGCGTTGCCTGCACCGCAGAAAGAACCTGCATATGGCAATCTGCGTGATGTAAGTGCAAATCGTGAACGCGAGCGCGAACCTGAGTATGCAGCTGCAGCCAGCCCTCGTAAAACAGCAAGAAATAATGTATCCAGCATCACAGCAAGTGTGCAGATGCAGGTGGTAATCATCAAACCCGAATGTTATGAAGATGCACAGGAAATCTGCGACCAGATCAAAACAAAACGTCCTGTTGTTGTAAATCTGGAAAAAGTGGAATATCCTATCGCGCAGAGAATCATGGACTTCCTGAGCGGCACTTGCTATTCTCTGGAAGGTTCTATCCAGCGTGTAGCAAATAATATCTTTATTATTGCTCCCGAAAATGTAGACATTTCCGGTGACTTTAAAGAAGAACTGAAAACAAAAGGCGTGATCCTGCCCTGGGCAAGCAACGCTGCAAGATAAGGTGAGTTGGATTGAGTAGTTTACAAGGATTATTGGTACAGGCTTTGGGCGTATTTTTCTCTTTACTGGAGACGCTCATATTTGTACGGATTATTTTATCATGGTTTCCGATTGGGTATAACAACCCGATTATGCAGTTTCTGTACAACCTGACAGAACCCATTCTCGGTCCTGTCAGAAATATGGTGGATAAATCTCCTATCGGCGGCGGTATGGGATTGGATTTCTCTCCCATTTTTGCATTGATACTGATGCGACTGGTACAGGCATTGCTGACATCTGCTGTGCTTCTGCTTTGATGAGGAAACCAATATGGATAGACAGGCATTATTGAAATCTGTCCCCGAGGGGGAGGAACGGCTGCTGTTTGCAAAGGCACTCGATCAGGCAATCTTTGCGGCAAAACGCAGACAGCCTGCATTTACAGACTTTATGGACAGGGCAAAATGTGCCCGCTTTCAGGAACGGCTGCAGGGTATCCGTGATCTTAAGATCACGCTGTATGGCGGCATGGAGGATTGTGAACGGCAGAAAATGGGCTTTTCTTCGGATACACTTGCAGAGGAAGACTTTCCCATTCGGGTTCTGAAAATCAGAAGAAAAAGCAAAAAATTCGGTCAGGCTGATTTAAGCCACAGAGATTATCTCGGTTCTCTTTTAGGATTGGGCATTGACCGCAGTAAGATTGGCGATATTCTGGTAGAGGAAACATCTGCAGTATGTTTTGTAGCGGAGGAGATTGCACCGTATATCTGCGCTGTATTGGAGCAGGTATCCAAAACGGCAGTGATTGCAGAGGAAGTGGACGGAGCGGAAGCCATTCCGAAACGACAGACGGAAATCAAACGTGTTACTGTTGCCTCTCTCAGACTGGATGCAGTGGCGGGTGAGGTATTCCATCTTTCCAGAGGCAAGGTGCAGGTATTGATTGGTGCGGAAAAGGCGGCAGTCAACTGGAATACTGTGACAAGTACCTCTCATCTGCTCAAGGAGGGGGATCTGGTTTCTTTGCGTGGCTTTGGCAGATTCCGTGTCGGCGAAATCGGCGGAAAGACCAGAAAAGACAGGATTGGATTGGAAATTGAAAGATATATTTGATGAGGAGGTTTTTTGTGTGATTACACCCAACGATATTGCGACCAAGGATTTTAAAAAGGTAGCTGTAGGCTATTCTCCCGAGGAAGTAGATACATTTCTGGATGACATCTATGAGGATTATGAAAGACTGTATAAAGAAGCTCAGAACAAAGAAAAGGTAAAAGAGCAAGTTGTGGCAGAAGACACAGACCGCATCAAATATCTGGAAAAGAGCATTGAGCGTACACTCTCTCTGGCAGAAGCGGCAGCGCAGGAAACAACTGAAACTGCAAAAGCACAGGCAGAGCAGCTGATCCATCAGGCGAAGCTGGAAGCGCAGGAAATTCTGACAAATGCAAGAACAAAGGCATACGCCATTGAACAGGATATTCTGGCACTGGAAAATCGCTATGAACTGATGAAGACCAGAGTGAAACTGCTGCTGTATGCAGAAATCGAACTGCTGGACAAAGATGAAATTCTGGGCGAAAAAGAACAGAATGAACCTACACCTGAGATCAAAATATAAGAAATAAGCAAGCTGCGGCAGTTTTTTCTGCCGTGGCTCGTTTTGCGTTAAGGGAAAAGACCTTGGGGACGCTGTCCCCAAACCCCTGGCAGGGAAATAATTTCCCTGCACCCTTATATTGCAGAACCATATATGGTTCTGCGGTGTGGGATAGGGGATTTTGAGAAAGGATGATATATGATATGAATATATTACCGATTTTAATTACCGCAGTCCTGGTATTGATTGACCAGGGCACAAAGCTGTGGGCATTGCAGAGTTTAAAGCCCATTCACAATATGACCCTTGTGGAAGGGTTTATGGATCTGACCTTTGTGGAAAACAGAGGGGTTGCGTTCGGTATGTTTGCCGGACAGAGATGGCCCATTCTGATACTGACAGGGGCAATTGTAGGCGTACTGGTATATTATTATCAGCATATGCCCCGTACGAAAGAATATAGTTGGGTGCGTGGAGCGTTGATTCTGGTGCTCGGCGGGGCTGTCGGCAATATCATTGACAGAATCTTCCGCGGCTATGTAGTCGATTTCTTTGAATTTACATTTTTTGAATGGCCTGTATTCAATGTGGCTGATATTTATGTCGTAGTCGGTGTGATCCTGCTGATGATTCTGATTCTGTTTGTCATCAAGGACGAACCTGCCGAAAAGAAGAAAAAAGGGGAATAAACAATGGAATATTTTACAATAGCGGCGGAAAAAGAAGATGTTGGTACACGCATTGACGTTTTTCTTGCTGAAAATATGGAAAACCTTTCCCGCAGCGGTGTGCAGAAGCTCATTGAAGACGGGCACATTCAGCTGAATGGCGGAAAAAAGGTAAAGGCAAATTATAAACTGCGGGAGAAAGATATTATTGACCTGCAGATTCCCGAGGTAAAGGAAGTGGAGATCCTGCCTGAGGACATTCCTCTGGATATCCTGTATGAGGATAAAGATGTGATCGTTGTGAACAAGCCGCAGGGCATGGTGGTGCATCCTGCACCCGGACACACCAGCGGCACACTGGTAAATGCACTGATGTATCACTGTGGGGATGAACTTTCCGGTATCAATGGGGAAAAACGTCCCGGCATCGTACATCGTATCGACAAGGATACTTCCGGCGTGCTGATGGTTGCAAAAAATGACGTGGCGCATCAGTCGTTGGCGGCACAGCTTGCAGAACACAGCATCACCAGAAAATATAATGCGGTGGTATTCAACGGCTTCCCTGAGGATACAGGGACAGTCAACCAGCCCATCGGACGCAATCCGCAGGACAGAAAGAAAATGGCGGTAACCGAAAAGCACAGCCGCCATGCCGTAACACATTACCGTGTGATTGAAAGACTGGAAAAATTCACGCTGATCGAGGCACAGCTGGAAACAGGACGTACCCATCAGATTCGTGTGCATATGACTTATATTGGACATCCTCTGCTGGGGGATCTGGTATATGGCCCCAAAAAACAGCCTTTCTCTCTGGAAGGACAGGCACTGCACGCAAGGGTGCTGGGCTTTATCCATCCCACAACGGGGGAATATATGGAATTTGAAGCACCTCTGCCCCCTTATTTTGAGGCACTGCTGGAGCGTCTGCGTAAGTAATCGGTAAAAATCAGTAAATAGGAGGGATTTTTATGCCATTTACGAAAAAAGATTTTTTTGGTCTGCGGGACTTAACAAGCGAGGATATTCGCTATGTACTTGGTACTGCAGAAACCATGAAATATATACTGAACCAGAAAAATAAGAAATCTCCGCATCTGCAGGGGAAATCTGTCATCATTCTGTTTTATGAAGTCAGTGCCAGAGCAAAGCTGTCTTATGAACTGGCGGCACAGCATCTGAGTGCCAATGTGGTAGATATGTCCAATTCCATTCATTCTATCGAAAAGGAAAGCCTGCAGGATATCGGTCAGTTGGTTGACCAGATGGGTGCGGACTTTATCATTCTGCGTCATCCTATGGCGGGTGCGCCCAGACTGCTTGCGGATTGCGTGGATGCTTCTGTCATCAATGCGGGGGACGGTTTCAACGAAAACCCCGGTCAGTCTTTACTGGATCTGCTGACAATCAAAGAAAGAAAAGGCGGCTTTGAGGGGCTGAAGGTTGCGATCATTGGGGATTTGATGCACAGCCGTGTTTCCAAGAGCAATATCTGGGGGCTGACAAAGCTGGGGGCGGAAGTGCGTGTTTCCGGTCCTCCGACACTGATGCTTCCCGATATCGAAAAATTCGGGGTAGATATGTATTACGACCCCAGAGAAGCGGTGAATAATGCGGATGTTATCATTACGACCCGTATGCGTATGGAAACACAGGATAAGACCTATCTGCCTTCTTTGGGCGAATATAAGAAATTTTTCCGTATTGACAGCAATCTGCTGCGATATGCAAAAAGAGATGCGATTGTGATGCACCCCGGCCCCATTCAGAGAGGGATCGAACTTTCCAATGGTGTAATTGACGGCCCGCAGTGCATCATCAATGACCAGATTGCAAACAGCGTTGCTGTCAGAATGGCAATGCTGTATATCCTGTCACAAATGGGAGGTGGACTGAAATGAAAATGATTTTGAAAAACTGTAAGCTGTTAGGGTCTGCACATGATAAACAGCTTCTGCACGATATTTACATAGAAAATGGCATCATTGAAAAAATCGGTCTGCATCTGGAATACGAAGGTGCAAAAATACTGGATGTGGGCGGTCATATGGTACTGCCGGGGCTGATTGATATGCACTGCAATATCTGTGATCCCGGGTTTGAACATCTGGAGGATATCGAAACAGTATCCCGTGCGGCACTGCGCGGCGGCTTTACAACGATTACCTGTGAACCCAATACACAGCCCCCCATTGATAACAAAACAGTAGTAGAATACATTGTTTCCAAATCCAAGGAATATTCTCTGGTAAATATCCATCCTTACGGCAGTATGTCTATTGGCTGTGAGGGCAAAGAGATTGCGGAAATCGGGGAAATGAACGATGCGGGAATCGTAGGGATTTCCGATGGGGACGAATTTACGGATTCAGCGGCATTTTTACGAAACGTAATGAAATACAGCAAAATGGTGGATCTGCCTGTAATGACCCATTGTGAGGACAGAGAACTTTCCGGCAAGGGCGTTATGAATGAAGGCTATCATGCGGCGTGTCTTGGTCTGGCAGGGATGCCCAGAGAGGCGGAAGAAATCATTGTAGCAAGAAATCTGATTCTTTGTGAGCAGACAGGCGCAAGACTGCATATTGCACACGTCAGCACAAAAGGCTCTGTACAGCTGATCAGAGAGGCTAAAAGCAGAGGGGTACAGGTAACCTGTGAAACCTGCCCGCACTATTTTATTCTGACAGAGGAAGCGATTGGGGATTATGATGCTCTGGCGAAGGTAAACCCTCCTCTGCGTACACAGGATGACGTAGACGCACTGCTGTTGGGGATTTCTGACGGCACGATTGATGTCATTGCAACAGGACACAGCCCTACAAATCTGGCAGATAAGCACAGAGAATTTGATACAGCAGTATACGGTATTTCTTCTCTGGAAACCGCATTTTGTCTGAGTTATACATATCTTGTGGAAACAGGCATCATCACTGTGGAAAAACTGATTGAAATGATGTCCCGCAAGCCTGCGGAGATTCTGAAGCTGTATAACAAAGGTCTGATCGAAGAAGGCAGAGATGCGGATATCATCGTGGCAGATTTCAAAGAAACCTACAGCATTGACCCTGTACATTTTGCATCTAAGGCAAAATTCTCTCCCTTTGCGGAGTATGATGTGCGCGGCAGAGTGCTGTATACTATGGTGGGCGGCAAACTGCTGACATAAGCCCGCTTGAATGAGGTGGACATAAATGTATTTGAAACGATTGGATTTGCAGGGCTTCAAATCCTTTCCCGAAAAAGTAAAGCTCGAATTTAACCCCGGGGTGACGGCAGTTGTTGGTCCGAACGGCAGCGGCAAAAGTAATGTATCCGATGCGGTGCGCTGGGTGCTTGGGGAACAGCGTGCCAGAAGTCTGCGCGGGGATAAAATGGAAGATGTAATCTTTGCGGGAACGGAATCAAGAAACCCTTTGGGATTTGCCGAGGTTTCCATACTAATCGACAATGAAGATGAAAAACTGCCGCTTGCGTATACGGAAGTGCAGATTTCAAGGCGTGTATTTCGCTCGGGAGAGAGTGAATACCGCATCAACGGCACACTCTGCCGACTGAAAGATATTCAGGAACTGTTTATGGATACAGGCATTGGCAGAGAGGGCTATTCGATCATCGGACAGGGGAGAATCGACGAGATTCTGAGCGCAAAGGGTGAGGAACGCCGCAGGATTTTTGAAGAAGCGGCAGGAATCGTAAAATATAAAACAAGAAAAAATGAAGCCATGCAGAAGTTGGAAAAGGAACAGCAGAACCTGCTTCGGGCGGAAGATATTATCCGTGAACTGGAGGTACAGGTGGAGCCGCTCAGACAGCAGAGTGAAAAAGCGGAACGCTATCTGGAACTGAAAGCAGGGCTGAAACAGGCAGAAGCTGAGGAATTTTCTAAAGCGATGACACGCATGGAAAAACAGCTGGAAAAATTGCAGACAGAAGAAGCGTCTGCACAGAAAGAAATGCAGGACAGCCTTCTGAAAAGCACAGCGGAAAGAGAAAAGGCGGCAAAACTGCGGGCGGATCTGGAAGAAACAGAACGTACCCTGCAAAAGCAGAATGATGCCATGGCACAGCTGAGAGCCGAACTGGAAAAAGCGGAGGGCGAGATTCGTCTGACGGAAGTACAGAAACAGAATACGGCTGAAAATATTTCCCGTATTCGGGAAGAAATGGCACAGAAAGAAAAACAGCAGAACGAAAATAAGGCAGAGCAGGAGCTTCTGGAAAGCCGCAGAACGGGGCTTCGCTTACAGCTGGAACAGCAGCAGAAGGAACTGGATGCACTGGAAGAAGCCTGTGCAGCATTGAGTACTTCCCTGCATCAGGAAGAAACAAAGGCGGAATCTTTTAAAGAAGAGATCTTTGAGCAGATTCGTGCAGGCACGGAAGCTAAAGGGGAAATCTCCAAAAGAGAAGCCATGCAGGAACAGTTCCTGTTGAGAAAAGAACAGCTTTTACAGGAAAAAGGCTATACAGAGAGCCGTTTACAGGAATTAGCGGTGCATCTGGAAGTACTGGAAAAGCAGGAAGCGGACAGAAAAGAAGCTATTGCCGATCTGGAGCAGGAACTGAATGCACTGGAACGGGACAGAGTCTATGCGCTGGAGCAGAAACAGAAAGCGGAAAGCAGTCTGTCCAAGCAGGAAAAAAAGCTTTCCGAAACACGTTCCCGCCTGTCCCTGCTGACAGAACTGGAACGGGAGCATGAGGGTTTCCATGACAGTGTAAAAAGCCTTCTGAATCTGCCGGACAGCAAGGAAAGAGGGATCTGCGGAGCGGTTGCCTCTGTGCTCAAGGTAGAAGAAATATATGAAACAGCAATAGAGGTTGCACTTGGCAATTCCCTGCAGAATATTGTGACCGAAACAGAAGAGGATACGAAGAATGCCATCGAATATCTGAAACAGAATCGTCTGGGACGAGCGACATTCCTGCCGATTTCTGCTGTAAGAGGGAAGACATTCCAAGGCAGACCCGAAATTCTGGAAGAAGCGGGGGTTCTGGGGACAGCGGCATCTCTGGTATCCTATGAGGAGAAATATGAACAGATTGCTCTGAATCTGCTGGGGCGGATTCTGGTGGTGGAGAATCTGGAAAAGGGGATACAGCTTGCGAAAAAATATCGCTATCAATATAAGATGGTTACTCTTGCAGGAGAATTTCTGAATAACGGCGGGGCGATTACAGGCGGTTCCATGCAGAAGAAAGCACTGCATCTTTTCGGCAGAAGCCGTGAAATCAGAACCTTAGAAGAAGCACTGCACAAGCTGGAAACAGAAACCGCGAAACAGCGGGAAAAACTGCATCTGGCACAGGAAGATCTGCAGGAAATCGAACAGGAAACCATCGAGAAAAAAATGGAACTGCAGAAGCTGATGGTAACAGGTTCGGGCAGTAAAGGCGAATGGGAAAAAACAGAAAAAGATAAGACAGAAGCATCTGAAAAATATTCTCTCCTGCTTCTGGAAGAAAATCAGCTGAAAGAACAGCTGGAGCAGACAGAAGCTGAAATTTCCGCTTTCCGCAAAAAAGCCGAAGAAGCCGAAAAAAGCATGGCATTTGCCAATGAACAGCTGACGGCTTTTCAGGATACACTGAGCGGCGGCAAGGAAGAACGGGATGCCATGCTTGCGAAGATTACAGAAAAGAAAATTGAACTTTCGCAGGCAGGACAGGAGCTGTATCAGGCTGAGGAAGCTATGCAGCGACTGCAGGCAGAGGGGATTTCCCTTACAAAAGCCTTGAAAAAAGCGGCAGAGGAGATTACATTTTTTGAAAAGCATACGGATACCCAGCTGGAACAGCAGAAGGAACTGCAGAAAACAGCGGCAGAACTTGCAGAACGTGTGACGGCGCTGCAGAAACAGCTTGCCGAAAGCACAGAAGCAAAAAGCCGTATTGCCGAAGAAAGCACGAAAACAGAGGAAGCGTCTGCTTTCTGGAAAGAAAAAGCAAGCGGGCTTGCAAATGATCTGTTCCGTATTTCTGCGGCAAAGGAAAAGCAGGAGGATGAAAAACAGAGATATACCGCCCGTATCTGGGAAGAGTATGAAATGACGCTCCGCATGGCAAGAGAGTATCTGGAAACCGTACCGCCGATGCAGGAAAAACGTCCCGCAAAGGAATGGAAAAACGAGATCCGTTTGCTGGGGGCAGTCAATACGGATGCCATTGCGCAGTATCGGGAAGTAAAAGAAAGATATACTTTCCTGACAACACAGCGGGAGGATATTCTGGAAGCCGAGAAAAAACTGCAGACGATCATCAAGGAACTGTCGAGACAGATGGAAAAGCAGTTTAAAGAGCAGTTTGCGTTGATTTCTGAGAATTTTGAAACGGTATTTCGGGAGATGTTCGGCGGCGGCAAGGCATATCTGAAGCTGACGAACCCCGATAAGGTGCTGGAATCCGCAATCGAGATTGTGGCACAGCCGCCGGGGAAAAACTTACAGAATTTACAGCTTTTAAGCGGCGGGGAAAGAGCGTTGACAGCGATTGCGATTCTGTTCTCAATTCTGAAGCTGAAGCCGTCCCCGTTCTGTATTCTGGACGAAATTGAGGCGGCACTGGATGATGCCAATGTAACAAGATATGCGAAGTATCTGAAGCGGTTTGCGGAAGAAACGCAGTTTATTGTGATTACCCACAGAAAAGGGACGATGGAACACGCCGATGTGCTGTATGGTGTGACGATGCAGGAAAAAGGCGTGTCCAAGCTGATTTCTGTTACATTTTCAGAAGCGGAAAAGGCAGTGACGACGTAAGGTTCGAGGGACGCTGTCCCTCGAGCTCCCTGCCAGGGGAATCATTCCCCTGGACCCCGACTTGCAGAAACTTTGTTTCTGCGAAGAATTTAAATATTAGAGGTGAATAATATGGGATTATTTGATTTTTTCAAGAAGAAATCCAAAGAGCCTGCTGCAGAAGAGCAGCAGAGCATAATTGCAGAAGCAGTGGAAGAAGCGAAAGAAGCCATTGCGGAAGCAGTAGAGGACATAAAAGAAGAAGTTACGGAAGCAGTAGAAGAACTGAAAGAAGCAAAGGCAGAAGTTGAGGAAAAACTGGAAGAAGTAAAGGAAAAATTTACTGAACCAGAAGAAGACGAGGACAGCATTGAGATCGAATTCTTTGATGAGAATGGGGAAACACTGACAGCAGAAACAGAAGAAGATGCCGAAGCGGTACTGGAAGAACTGACAGATATGGCGGGAGAAATGCTGGCAGAAAAACCTCTGCTGGAAGATGAGATCGTAGTATCTCTGGAAGACGGCGAAGTATTCACAGCGGAAAATGAAGCAGATGCCGAAGCGGTACTGGAAGAACTGGCAGAGCTTGCAGGTGAAATTCTGGCGGAAAAACCTCTGGAAGAAGACGAAATCGTGATTACTCTGGAGGATGGCGAAGTATTCACAGCTGACAGTGAAGAAGAAGCGATCGCATTTGTGGAAGAACTTTCTCATATTGCGGAAGAACTGGCTGAGGAAACAAACAAAGAAGAAGTACCCGCTGAGGAAGCTGCGGAAGAATTGCCCGTAATAGAAGAAGTACCCGAAGAAGCTCCTGCAGAAGAAGCAAAGCCTGAAAAGAAGGGTTTCTTTGCGAAGCTGAAAGCCGGTCTGGACAAGACACGTAAAAATATCATGGGCGGCGTAGACAGCGTACTGGGCAGCTTTACAAAGATCGACGAAGATCTGTTTGAAGAGCTGGAAGAAGCACTGATTATGGCAGATATGGGTGTGCAGACAACCATGAACATCGTGGAAAATCTGCGTAAGCGTGTAAAAAGAGAGCGTACCACAAACCCCGCAGAAATCAAGGATATGCTGATTGATGAAATCAGAATGATTCTGGAAGATGGTGCAGAGGAAGAAGAAACTCTGCCTTCTCCTACAGTTATGCTGGTAATCGGTGTAAACGGTGTAGGGAAAACAACAACCATCGGTAAACTGGCGCATAATTTCAAGGAAGACGGCAAATCTGTACTGCTGGCGGCGGCAGATACGTTCCGTGCGGCGGCGATTGATCAGCTGGAAGTATGGGGCGAACGCTCCGGTATTGAAGTCATCAAGCACGCAGAAAATACAGACCCTGCGGCAGTTGTGTTTGATGCGGTACACGCGGCAAGAGGGAAGAAGGCTGACCTGCTGATCTGCGATACAGCGGGCAGACTGCATAACAAAAAGAATCTGATGGAAGAACTCAGAAAAATCGCTCGTGTCATTGAAAGAGAATATCCCAATGCACACAAGGAAGTATATCTGGTACTGGATGCAACAACAGGGCAGAATGCACTGCAGCAGGCGAAGCTGTTCAAGGAAGTTGCGGATATCACAGGTATCATTCTGACAAAGCTGGATGGTACTGCAAAAGGTGGTATCGTTGTTGCAATCAAGAGTGAACTGCAGATTCCTGTACGTTATATCGGCGTTGGCGAAGGCATCCATGACCTGCAGAAATTTGATGCGGCTGCATTTGCAGGGGCATTGTTCGGAAAGGAATAAGGTGACGGCATGGCAACTAGCAAAAGAAATCAGAAACGCAGACTGGAAAGAAAGGGCAAACGCACCCAGACAGAACAGTCCTTTATCTATGAATACAGCGATCTGGAACAGAGAACAGAACGCCGCCCTGCACAGGTAACACCTTATGAACAGGAAATCTGCAAGCATATGGAAACGGTATTTCCGAACAGAACGACAAGAGTATACAGAGAAACAAATTCCGAATTCCTGCACGTGGATGTGTATGTTATGCAGGCACCTACCAAAAAGGATGTCCATGTAATTTATACCACAGGGATGAGTGCCCTGCCTATGACACTGCCAGAGGAATTCCTGCCCCAGTATAAGGATCTGGAAAGAGCGGAGCTTCTTCTGCTTCTGCCTGCAGAATGGGATATTCTGACAGGGTATGAAACGGATAAGGATGTACCCGAATATCTGTGGTGGCCCGTTAGCCTGATGAAATATCTGGCAAGATTCCCCCATGAATATAAGACATGGTTGGGCTGGGGGCATACCCTGCCCAACTCTGCGGAAAATGTGCCTTATGATAAGAGTACAAAGCTCTGCGGGGCGATGCTCGGCGCATTGCAGGAGCAGATCAGTATGTTCCGCACAGAGGACGGCACACAGATCAATATGTATACCGTAATGCCTCTGTATAAAGAGGAAATGGATTATAAAATGGAAGCCGGCACAGAAGCACTTATGGCGAAGCTGGCGGCACTGAATGGGTTTGGAATGATTGTATTCCCTGATAGACCCAATGTATGTGAAAAATAATTTTTTAAGAGTGTTGAGTTTTCAACACTCTTTTTTTATGAAAAATAGAACCTTTTTCGTTTTTTTATTCTCTTAATAGCAGATGCATCGAATACAACGAAAGGAGAAAAGAACGGTTGGATATAGAAAAAACAGCGGCATGGGTACGGCAAATGCAGGCCGGCGATGAAACTGCATTTGATGCCTTGTTTGCCGCATATAAAAGACAGGCGGTCTGCACAGCGGCATTGATTACGGGTGATGCTTCTCTTGCGGAGGATGTGGTACAGGAAGCATTTGTAAATTGTTTTCTGCATATAGACAAATTGCAGGATGCGGCACGGTTTCAGTCATGGTTTTTCCGTATTCTGACAAGATGTGCTTGGAAAGCGGCAAAACGGAAGACACAAATTGTATCTATACAGCAGGAAGACGGCATAGAGCAGAGACTTCCGCCGATTTTTGACAGCTATCCTTCGGAGCGAGAGGTGCTGTATGAAAACCTGTATCGTGCCTTGGATGGATTGGGGCAGAAGCAGAGGACAGCGGTGGTGCTGTATTATTTCAATGATTTTTCCATTCGGGAAATCGCGGAAGCAACCGATTCTTTGGAAGCAACGGTAAAAACACGGCTGTTTGCGGCAAAACGCAGGCTGAGAGCAGTATTGGAGCAGGATATGGGAGGCGAGGATGCATGAAAGAACATTTTGAAAAAGAGTTTGATACGGTGATGAAGCAGGCTCTGATTTGGAAAACGGAAAGCATAGAGCCTTCCGAAGCCCTGCTGCAGAATATCAAAAAGGAATTTGGAGAACAGAAAAAGGAGAATGGTTCTATGAAAAAGAGTATGAAACAGATCATGGCAGTGGCGGCGGTATGCTTACTGAGTGTGACCTGCTATGCGGCGACACAGCTGGGGAGCGTGGTAAGCCACGGCAGCCCTGATATCAAAACCTTCGCAGGGCTGGAAAAGGCAGAGAAGAAACTGGGTTTTGATGCGAAATATGTAGAAACCTTTGCAAATGGAATGACATTCCAGCGCGGCGGCACAGGCGAAACACAGGGTTTGGATGAAGAAGGTAACCCTATGGGGAAAAAGTATAAAACTATGACGGTGACTTACAGCGATGAAACGGGCAATAAAGTTACTCTGAATATCGATGGCGGTAGCCCCTATGCGGACGCTGGCGTAGAAGAAACAGATGGCTACAGTACCGACACCTATATGTTCGTTCCTCCCAATTATGAAGTGACAGAGGAGGATAAAGCAAAGGAAGCAGCTGGAGAATTGGTAATTTCTTATGGCTCTGAAGAAGTGGAATTCATGCAGATGGAATACTATGGTTGGGAAGATGCAGAAGTATATTATTCTCTGGTGGGCTTTGACTGCGGTTTCGGTGAAGAGGCAATGAAACAGATGGCAGAGGAAGTAAAAGCACAGTAACAAATAGCAAAAATGATTTTAAGGGGTGTCGATTTTATCGACACTCTTTTTTGTTGCAGAACCATTTATGGTTCTGCGTATTGGGGTCGAGGGGAATGATTCCCCTCGCAGGGAGTTTGAGGGACGGTCAAGCATCTTCCCTTCGGAAAGACGGTCTCGCCGCCGCCTTAATCTTGGCGGTGCTCATATCCCTCAAAAAATGGTACATTTTGTTTTGCATGGATTCAGCCAAAGTGACAGGTTTTGCTTCTTTGCTTGGGTATAATCAAGGGCGTGGAGGAAAAAAGCATGGCTTGGATATACATAGATGTACTTTTTTTCATTAGCTGGGGGATGGATACCTTTTTGCTGTGGGCGGCGGGACAGATCGTTGGTTTTCGGGCGAAATGGCGGCGGCTGATCTTTGGCGGGATGCTTGCGGCAGTATGCCATTGTGCGTGGATGCTATATTTTGGAAACAAATGCGGATTGTTTGTTTCTTTTGCTTTGCTTGGTATTGGGATAGCGGCAGGGTATACACCGAGAACGGCAAAAATATTTCTGCGACTGTTTGGCGGGGCGTTACTTGCTTCGTTTTTGCTTGGCGGCGGGATACAGGTACTGTTTACGATGACACAGGCACAGCGTCAGCTTGGGCAGGGAATTGTAACAGATGTTGTTTATCCGTGGTATCTGCTGCCTTGGGCGGTACTGCTTTCCTATTTTGCTTTGAAACTGGCGGCAAGGTGGCTGGAAGCAAATATACAGCGGCGGCGGGAGATCTGTTCTGTTTCGATACTTTGGCGGGGACGGCAGGCGGATGGGTGTGTGCTGATCGACACGGGAAATGGATTAAAGCAGGCAGACGGGCGCGGCGTTGTGATACTGGAACTGGCGGTGATACTTCCGTTATTTACAGCAGAAGAAAGCATATGGCTTCTGGCAGACGAATGGGAACGGCTGGAAGATCTGAAAAACATTCCGTTTGAAAGTCTGGGAAATCCAAACGGACTGCTTTGGGGAATCTGTGCGGAGGAACTGCGGCTGTGCTTTGGAGAAAAGCAGGTCATACATAGGGATATTTTTGTGGGAATCAGTAAAGAAGAATTTTCTGGGGCATATGAGGGACTGACCCCGCCCTGTTTATTAGAGGAGGCAATGGCATGAAGGAATGGAGATATGTAGTTTTTCTGGCAAAATATCACGCAGGGCGTATGGTGCGGCGGCTGCGGCAGAAAGGGGAGGGGGTGTTTTATATTGGTGGGAGTGACGTGTTCCCGCCGCCGCTGAAGCCTGAGGAAGAATTGGTGCTGCTGGAACAGCTTGGCGGTGAGGAGGATATGACGGTCAAGTCTGTATTGATTGAGCGGAATCTGCGGTTGGTGGTTTATATTGCAAGAAAATTTGAAAACACGGGAATCAATGTGGAGGATCTGATTTCGATAGGGACGATTGGGCTGATTAAAGCGATCAATACATTTAAGGTGGATAAAAAAATCAAACTGGCAACCTATGCTTCCCGATGTATTGAAAATGAAATACTGATGTATTTAAGGCGCAACAGTAAAACAAAATCTGAGGTTTCGATAGATGAGCCGCTGAATGTGGACTGGGAGGGGAATGAACTGCTGTTATCGGATATTCTGGGGACAGAGGGGGATCTGATTTCTAAAAATATCGAAGAAGAGGTCGATAAAACCCTGCTCAATCAGGCAATGGATAAACTTTCCGGGCGGGAAAGGCAGATTGTACAGATGCGGTTTGGGATACTGCCCGAAACGGAAGAACGCACACAGAAAGAAGTGGCGGATATTCTGGGGATTTCGCAGTCGTATATCTCAAGGCTGGAAAAAAAGATTATGAGCAGGCTGAAAAAGGAAATCAGCAAACTGATGTAAAACAATTGAGGGGCAACGCCCCTCGATTGTTTTATGTGTCCTGATAATGTAATGGTTCGAAGTCGGTGTTCTGTGTTTTGCCGAAGCCGCGGTCGAAAATCTGCTGTGTGCCGTTTCTGCTGTTCTGTTTCAGGATACGGGTGCTTTCCCTGCGGCTTTGCATGGAGAGTGTGCCGCTTTGCAATTCCATCAGCTGCATGAAAAAATCTCCTTTCGGTTTTTCTTTTTAGGATATCCGAAAGAAAGATTTTTCATGCGGTTCTTTTTTTAAGAAAATGACGATATTTGCAAAGTATATTTCGTTCTCACAGGGGGGACTTTAGAAAAGAACCTTTTGAACGAACGGAGTGAGAAAATGGGTTACTACGGCAAAGTAGAAATCAGCGGCGTAAATACAGCGACCCTGCCTGTTCTGACAGGAACAGAAGCAAGGGAATTATTCATACAATGCAGAGCAGGCGATGAGAGTGCCAGACAGAAACTGATCGAGGGGAATCTGCGGCTGGTGCTGAGTATCATCAAGCGATTTGAAAACCGAAATGAAAATATGGATGACCTTTTTCAGATCGGGGTGGTTGGCTTAATCAAAGCCATTGATAATTTTGATATCAATATGCAGGTCATGCCCTCGACCTATTTCTGCCCTATGATTATCGGAGAAATTCGGAGATATTTAAGGGATAATAATACCATTCGGGTAAGCCGTTCTCTGCGGGATACGGCATATAAGGCATTACAGATCAAGGAACGGCTGATGGCAGAGCGGGAAAAAGAGCCGAGCATTGAAGAAATTGCAAAGGAAATGGGGCTTTCCAGAGAAAATATCATCATGGCAATGGATGCCATACAGGACCCCGTTTCTTTGTTTGAACCAATTTATCACGATGGCGGAGATACGCTGTTTGTGATGGATCAGGTCAGTGATGAGAAAAACGGAGATAAGCTGTGGCTTGAAAA
This sequence comes from uncultured Clostridia bacterium, assembly GCA_937888765.1. Classification (GTDB taxonomy): domain Bacteria; phylum Bacillota; class Clostridia; order Lachnospirales; family Anaerotignaceae; genus Anaerotignum_A. Next base: position 22,166 of record CALASU010000264.1, read on the forward strand.
TCTTTCTCTGAACGAAGCCATGCATCATCTTTCTGAGCGGGAAAAGAAAATTGTTTCTCTGCGTTTTTTTGAAGGAAAAACACAGACGGAAGTCAGCACGGAAATCGGGATCAGTCAGGCACAGGTATCCCGACTGGAAAAAAGTGCTTTGCAGCATATGCGAAAATATATGTGAGCAATATCTGGCAAACGAAAATGGTTTACAATTTTCCTTGAATACGGTAAAATGAGATAGAATGGAGGAATATGCGGAACAGGCATTTTTCTCAATCGGCTATCAAAAAACAACCGTATTAGGAGGAAAAGAAATATGAGAATTTTAGCAGAAGATACAGCTGCACTGTTTATCGATTTTCAGGAAAAACTGGTTCCTGCAATCGCAAACAATGAAGAAATTGTGGAAAAATCCGCAGTATTTGCAAGAGGTCTGAGAGAAATCGGTGTGCCTATCGCAGTAACACAGCAGTACACAAAAGGTCTGGGCGATACAGTACCCACAATCAAAGAAGCTCTGGGTGAATTCAATCCCATGGAAAAAACATCTTTCAGCGCAATGGGCTGTGAAGAATTTGTAATATGGGTAAAAGCGCAGGGCAAAAAGACAATTCTGGTTTGTGGTGTAGAAGCGCACATCTGCGTACTGCAGAGCATCATGGATCTGGTAAGAGAAGGCTTCCGTGTATTCATCGTGGCAGACTGCGTTGGCTCCAGAGCTTCCTACAACAGAGATTTCGCAATCCAGAGAGCAGGTCAGGAAGGTGCTTTTGTAACAACTTGCGAAGGTGCACTGTTTGAAATGGTTGCAGGTGCAGGTACACCTCACTTCAAAGCAATCTCCAAAATCGTAAAATAAGAAATATGACAGGAGCCTCAATCCCAAAGGATTTGGGGCTTCTTTTCTAGGAGGAAAATTCTATGAGAGCAATGGAGCATTTCAGAACCATTACATACCACAGAAAACTAGTGCGGGAAGGCTGTTTTCGTGTGGGACTGTACTGGCAGGGGCTGACACATGATCTGACAAAATTTAGCCCGACAGAATTTCTGGTAGGTGCAAAATATTTTCAGGGCGACCGCAGTCCGAACAATGCAGAAAAAGAGGCAAAGGGTTATTCCTCTTCCTGGCTGCATCATAAGGGCAGAAATAAGCACCATTTTGAATACTGGCTGGATTATACCATTCCGGGGACTTCTGATAAGGTAATTGTAGGCATGAAAATGCCTGTACGGTATGTGGTGGAAATGTTCATGGATCGTATCGCTGCCTGTAAGGTATATCAGAAGGACAGCTATACGGATGCAAGTCCTTTGGCATACCATGAAAAGAGTGCCAGAGTGAAAGAGTTTCTGCATCCCGAAACGCTGGCATTATTGGAAAAACTGCTGAAAATGCTGGCAAAATACGGCGAAGAAAAAACCTTTGCCTATGTAAGGCATATTCTGAAGCAGGACAGAAAGAACCGAATGAAAAACGGACTTCTGCAAAAATGCTTTCTAAGAGACTAACTATTAAAAGTCAAGTCTAAAAATGAAATTTTTTGAAAGAATTACAAAAATATGTTTAGGGAAATAAGAACCTTGAAAATCGCATGACAAAAAGAGCATCTGAAACAGGTGCTCTGAAAGGAGATATTTATAGAAAAATTCAACTTGCCTTTCTGTATGCTTGTCCTGATTTTTCAAGCTGATAAATTACTCTTACCAGTTTTTTAGCAGCATGCGAAACAGCAACTGTATAATGCTTACCTTCTGCACGCTTTTTAGCAAGATAAGCAGAGAAAGTCACATCCCAGCGACAAACAAACTTTGTAGCATTAAACAGAGCATAACGAAGATAGCGAGAACCTCGTTTTTCCATGTGTGCATGGCAATTATCTAATTGTCCTGACTGATAAGTGGATGGTGACATACCTGCATAAGCAAGTATCTTATCGGGTGAATCAAAGCGACTGAAATCGCCGATTTCAGCAAGGATCATTGCGCCCATGCGATAATTGATACCGGGGATTGTAAGGATCGGTGACTTTATTTCATCCATGATGATCTTGATTGCGGTTTCTATTTCATCAATTTCGTTATCCAGTTCTTGTATCAGCCGAATAGTATGCTTTAATTCTAGTGATTTAGCAGGCATATAAGAACCAATAGAAT
>CALASU010000265.1 GCA_937888765.1 uncultured Clostridia bacterium
AGAGATTTCTTTCATGGTAATGCCCAGAGATTTCATCAGAATCAGCGCATTCTGATAAGTTCTGTCTGTTGTGCCGAAGCCGGGCATTGTGATACCCAGAACATGACTGCGGTCGATACCCAGGAAATCACATGCTTTGACAGCTACCAACAGAGCCAGTGTGGAATCCAGACCGCCGGAAATACCGATTACCAGAGATTTGGAATGTGTATGTTCCATTCTTCTTGCAAGCCCTGCTGTCTGGATTGCAAAGATATCTTTGCAGCGGGCAGATATGGATGCTTCATCCTGTGTAGGCAGGAAAGGAGTAGCGGACAGAGGTCTGCTCCAGTGGTCTGTAGTGGGATCGGCTTCCATATCAAAAGGAATCACGCGATAGAATCTATGGGATTCTGTTTTCTGCAGATGGGACAGGAATGTTGTATGTCTGCGGCGTTCGCTAGAGAGCATTTCCAAATCAATATCTGCATAGATCAGCTGATTTTCACGGGAGAAGGTTTCTGTTTCTGCGAACAGAGTACCGTTTTCGTAAATCATGGCATGACCGCTGAATACGGTATCCTGTGTGGACTCGCCAATACCCGCAGAGGTATATACATATGCGGAAAGACAGCGGGAAGACTGCTGTGCGATCAGCTGATGACGATACAGCGGTTTTGCCGCAAGTTCATTGCTTGCAGACAGGTTCAGCAGCAGTGTTGCACCATACAGGCTCTGATAGGAGCTGGGAGGGATGGGAACCCATACGTCTTCGCAGATTTCCACACCGATCTTCAGTTCGGGAATACCTGTTGCGGCGAACAGCAGATCGGCACCGATGGGAACAATCTGTCCTGCGAACACCACTTCTTCTACCAGCAGATCGTCTGCAGAGGAGAACCAGCGTTCTTCGGCAAATTCACTATAGTTGGGCAGATGTGTTTTGGGAATCAGACCCAGAATTTCCCCTTTATACAGTACAGCGGCACAGTTGAATGCCTGGCTGTCCAGTGCAACGGGAACGCCGAGCAGAATCAGGATATCCAGTTCACTTGTAGCTTCAGCGATATCGGCAACTGCCTGTTCTGCCGCTTTCAGCAGGGGTCTCTGGAAGAACAGGTCTGCGCATGTATAGCCTGTCAGACACAGCTCGGGGAAAGTCAGCACACGAACTTTTTTCGCAGCGGCTTCTTCGATGATTTTCAGGATTTCTTCTTTGTTGTAAATACAATCGGCAAGTTTCAGCTTAGGTACAGCCGCACCGACTTTTACATAACCAAACATAACCTCAACTCCTTAAAACTTTCTAAATAAACCAATGACTTTGCCAAGAATGGTAACGTCTTTTACGATGATCGGGGACATGGCGGGATTTTCCGGCTGCAGGCGGATAAAATCCTTTTCCCGATAAAATGTTTTTACAGTGGCATACTCTTCGATGAGAGCAACAACGATGTCGCCGTTGTTTGCATCGGGCTGCTGGCGAACCAGAAGCAGATCCTTGTCAAAGATGCCTGCTTCGATCATGCTTTCTCCTTTGACACGCAGCATGAATACAGTGTCATTGTGGATATAATCCACGGGAATGGGGAAAGTATCTTCGATGTTTTCGGTTGCCAGAATGGGTGTGCCTGCTGTGATGCTTCCAACGATGGGAACATTGACGAACTCCCTCTGGGGAGCGTCATAATTGGAATCCAGAATTTCGATGGCACGGGGTTTTGTCGGGTCTCTGCGGATCAGCCCTTTTTTCTCCAGACGGGACAGATGCCCGTGCACGGTAGAGGTGGACTTCAGTCCGACAGCGTCGCAGATTTCCCGTACAGAAGGGGGATAGCCCTTTTCCCGTACTTCTGCTTTCATATATTCCAGAATTTGTTTTTGCTTTGCGGATAATTCGCTCATGCAACTCACTCCTTATGATTGTATCCAAACGGATGAAAATTAGCAATGTCAGAATTTCATAATATTCCAAGCTAAGTATAACACAGAACGCATACAAAATCAAACCTATGTTCGTAATTTTTATTGAAAAATCTTGACAAGGAATATTTGTTCGTGTATTATGGGAAAAAACAAACGAAAATCTGTTCGATAAAAGGAGTGGGCGTATGAAAAGAAAGCAAGATACAACAAACAGACGATATGACAGAATCCTTAGAAAAAAGACATTGCTGCCCCTTACACTGGCTTTGATTTTCTCACTGGGAAGCCTTGTTCTGGCGGGACAGATGGAAAAAGAGCAGAAAATTTATTATGAATCTGTAGAGATTCACAAAGGGGATACTCTTTGGGAGATTGCCGAAAGGTATAAGTCTGAAAGAGAACAGACCGAACATATGATTGATAAAATCATGCAGTGCAACAGCATGAAAACAGCGAACATAAGATATGGTCAGAAACTGATTGTGCCGATTGCAGTAGAAATTTAATATTTGGATTCTTACAGAATTCTTACGTTTTCGTGATTCCATTGCGGGAAAAAGCCTCTTTATGATATGATAAAAATACATAAAAAATAAGGAGGTTGAAAAGATGGTTCCGTGGATTATTGTATTGACCTTACTGGGGCTGATTCTGCTGTTTGCAGAAATTCTGATGCCTGGATTTGGTTTATTCGGTATTTTAGGGTCGGCTTCGCTTCTTGGCTCGCTGGTGCTGACATATTCTCTGTTTGGGATGATAACATTCCTGATTTTGCTGTGTACAGTGGTTCTGCTATTTTTTGCTATGATTGCTTTTGCGAAAAAAAGCGGACTCTATAATAAAGTGATTCTGAAAGACAGACAGCTGGCAAAAGACTTTGATGAAAGCACTTTACACGGACTGCTCGGACAGATCGGGCAGACACAGACAACACTGAAGCCTTTCGGTGTGGCTGAATTTTCCGGAAAAAGTGTGGATGTCTGCTCTCAGGGAGATTTTATTGACAGAGGAGAAGCTGTACAGATCATACAGATTACAGGGAAGACTGTAGTAGTAAAGCGTTGTGAAAAACAGGAATAAAGGGATAAGGGAGGCTAAGAATGATGTTTGAAGTATTTGGTTTTATGTTACCGATTATGTTCCTTCTCGTACTGATTGGGATATTTCTGAGTTTTGTACCTTTGGGGCTGTGGATTTCTGCGATTTCCGCAGGGGTAAAGGTAAGTATTTTTTCACTGGTAGGGATGCGTCTGCGCAGAGTGCGTGCGGATAAGATTATCCGTCCGCTGATTAAGGCGCAGAAAGCGGGCATGAATGTCAATGCAAATCAGCTCGAATCTCATCTGCTTTCCGGTGGTCGTGTGGATAATGTGGTAGATGCCCTGATTGCGGCGCATAGAGCTAATCTGGATTTGTCCTTTGAACGGGCGGCGGCGATTGATCTGGCAGGCAGAAATGTATTCGAAGCGGTAAAAATGAGTGTAACGCCGAAAATCATTGAAACCCCTTGGATTTCTGCGGTAGCGATTGATGGTATTGAAGTGAAGGTTATTGCAAAGGTAACGGTAAGAGCGAACCTTGGCAGACTGGTCGGCGGTGCAGGCGAAGAAACCATCATTGCCAGAGTCGGGGAGGGGATTGTAACAACAGTTGGTTCTTCCCAGAGCCATAAGAGTGTGCTGGAAAATCCAGATCTGATTTCAAGAACAGTGCTTTCCAAAGGTCTGGATAACGGTACTGCATTTGAAATCCTTTCGATTGATATTGCTGACGTAGATATTGGCAGAAATATCGGCGCACATCTGCAGATTCAGCAGGCAGAAGCAGATAAACAGATCGCACAGGCGAAAGCGGAAGAACGCCGTGCAACTGCGATTGCAAAAGAACAGGAAATGCGTGCGGAAGTAGAACACATGAAGGCGAAGGTTGTGGAAGCCGAAGCGGAAGTGCCTCTGGCGATGGCGGAAGCACTCAGAAGCGGCAATCTTGGCGTAATGGATTATTACCGTATGCAGAATGTGCAGGCAGATACTGCAATGAAAACAAATGTGGGGAATACAGATCTGACAAGTGTATTCCAAAAAGGAAATGAACCAAAGAAAGAGATTTAAGTTTTTCGAGGGACGTTGTCCCTCGAGCACCCTGCGAGGGGAATCATTCCCCTCGACCCCGATTTGCAGAAACTGGCGTTTCTGCGAGAAGAATAAAAAAAGTTATTTAAAAGGGATTGCTATAAGCAATCTCTTTTTTGAAATAAAGAAAGTGGGTAGATGATGATATGGGGAAGGCTTTAGAAAAAGAATGGCTGCGGGTATTGGAGCAGGAAGAAAAATTTCTGCGTACTGCAGAAAATAAAAAAGAAGGAAAGATAGAAGAACTGGCGGGGAAACTGGAAGAAAAAATACCGCCTAAAGTATCTGCAACATTAAATGAGGCATTTTATAAAGCATTTCTGCTGATTTTTGAAAAAGGGACAGATGTTATCGAAAAGACATTTAAAGGAGAGGAACTGGCTCTGGAATTTCAGGTCAATGATTTCCGTATCAGTCAGAAAGCGAATAAAAAGTCGATCCGCAAACTGGAGAAAGCAGGAAAACAGAGTAAACTGCTCAATTCCTGTATTACAACGGCGGAAGGAATCGGATTTGGGGTTCTGGGGGTTGGTATGCCTGATATTCCAGTTTTTCTTGGAATGTTGCTGAAAGGAATTTATGAAACGGCGGCAAGCTATGGCTTTGACTATCATCAGAAGGAAGAACAGGTATTGATTTTAAGAATGATCGTGGCAGGGCTTGCGGATAAGGATACCGTGCGTGAAAAAAATGTTGCGGCAGAAGAATGGATTTCTTCTATTAAAGAGAAAAATGCAGTGTGGCAGATGGATACAGAAATCAGAGCGGCTTCGGCGGCACTGGCAGATGCCATGCTGACAGCGAAATTTCTGCAGGGAATTCCTGTGGTCGGAGCAATTGGCGGGATGAGCAACCCTGTGATCTATCGAAAGGTTTTGCAGTATGCTTCGCTGAAATACAAAAAAAGGTATCTGGCGGAAAAACGAAAGAGTGTATAAACGAAAATGAAAGAGCCATACTATGACTGCGAGAGGAACTCGCAGGATGCAAAGAGAACGAGAGAATCTTAGGAGGTCATAGCGATGGACAAGAACACAAACAAAAATACACAGAAGAATATGGATAAAAACACACAGAAAAACATGAACAGAACAGAATTCGCTCAGGAATACAGCATTGATACAGGCAAAAAAGCCGACAAGAGCAACGCTAACAAAACAAATAAAAACAACGCCAACAAAACAAACAAATGTAACTAACGGGTAAGAACTGCGAAGAAAGACGGCTTTTTGGAGAAATACAAAAAGCCGTTTTTCCTTATAAAACAAGGATTTTGCAGAATTTTGAAAAAAATATGAAAAAAAGTGTTGACATTTTTCGGCAGGCGTGTATAATAAATAACTGTCGCTGACAAAAAGCGGCAAAACAAAAGAATGATACTTCCGAAAAAGTTGAAAACTTTTGAAAAAAAGTGTTGACAACGAAACAGGGGAATGATAAGATATCATTTGTTGCTAACAGATGAGTCGAAAAAGCACAGAAAAAGTTAAAAAAGTGCTTGACAGACTGAAAGGCGTCTGATAAAATAGCAAAGGTCGCTGAGAAAGCGGCAAAACAGAATAAAGGTTGGAAAGTTCTTAAAAAAGTACTTGACAATCAAAAAGAGGTTTGATAAAATAAACCTCGCTGCTGAGAAAGCAGTTTGATCCTTGAAAACTGAACAATGG
>CALASU010000266.1 GCA_937888765.1 uncultured Clostridia bacterium
GAAACTTTTCCCAAGGAAAAAAAGTTTCCCCGTCGAAAATTCCACCTTACAATAAAAAGTCCCTGTTCCGAAGAACAGGGACGAATGATCGTGGTACCACCCTTGTTACGGTCTTACACATAAGACCGTCACTCTAAGCCGTTAACGCCGACATACGCCGCAGTATACTTTTCTTTTTCCACCACGGAGCCGTATTCTCTTTCAAACATAAGAGAACCGAAAAGACTGCTTCCACATCACGGTACTGAGACTTTCCCACCTGCCGCCTCTCTCTGCAAGTCCTGCCAATGTGTACTCCTTCTTTTCCTAGCCTTTTTCTAATGATTAGATTATAGACAGCCGAAATTCGTTTGTCAAGGCGGGCAATACAATTTTTTTATGGTAACATCTCCCGCAGGGTATCGCCCATCCGTTTCAGCCCCACTTCGATCTTATCATCAGAAAGATTGGCAAAGCTCAGACGGATATGCGTATCCTCTGTCCCGTGAATGTCATACTGACTGCCGGGGATCAGCATTACGTTTTTCTCTAACATGCGATTACAGAACTGCTCTGCCGAGATGCCCTCGGGCAGTTTCAGCCACAGACTGACACCGCCGTCCGGCTGAATATAGCTGACCTGCGGCAGATATCTGCGGATCATCGAAAGCATTTTTCGATATTTCCCACTGCCATAGCGGCGGGTTTCTGCAGCGTGCTTCTCCCAACCGTTTTCCTCGAGATAATACGCCATCGCCCTTTGCAGAAAGCCCGATGTGGAAATATCTGTTGTATATTTCGCTTCCATTACTACCTGCTGTATCTTCTTCGGCAATACCAACAGCCCCATACGAAGCCCCGGCATCAGGATCTTGGAAAAGCTCTTGATATAAATGACACGATTCTTATAATCCAATGCCTTCAGCGGCACAAGCGGCTCTTTGCCATAATGGAAATCATAAAAATCATCTTCCTCTATGATATAGGTATCATAGGCTTCGGCAAGTTCCAGAAGACGGCGTTTTTTCTCCATAGAATAGGATATGCCCGTCGGGGTCTGAAAATACGCCATCATATACAGAAAACGAGGATGATACAGCTTCAGATAATCTTCCAGAATCGCCAGATCCATGCCGTCCTGTTCCAGCGGAATCTCAATCAGCTTCGCCCCGCGGGAAAGGAACGCTCCTACCGCACCGTAAAAAGTTGGCTTTTCCACAAAAACAATATCGCCATAACGAAGCATTGCCTTTGCAATAATATCAATCCCCTGCTGAGCCCCCGAAATGATCTGCACACTTTCAGCACTTGTTTGGATGCCATGTTCTTTCAGATAGCTGCATAACTGCTGTCTGAGGGGTTCATAGCCCATACTGTCCATATAGCGGAACGCACCGCCCTTTTCCCGCTCCAGTACCGCATCAAAGGCACGCTTGAATGCGTCCACAGGAAACATCTCATGCGGCAGAGAAGTACTTGTGAAATTGATTGCATTTTCTGCCAGAAGCCCGCTTTCAAAGGAATGCAGATTACGGTTTGCCACAGGCTCGGAAATATGCTCTACAGGCAGAGGAGATACAAACGTACCGCTTCCCCTGCGGGAATACACAAGCTGTTTCTGTTCCAGATACTTATATGCCGTTACAATCGTAACCGTATTCACACCCATCTGCTCCGCCAATTTGCGAATCGGCGGCAATTTCTGATTTGCGGACAGACTTCCCTCTGTAATCAGAGCAGAGATACCCTCTGCAAGCTGCTGATATAAAGGACTATTTTCTGTCTTGTCTAATGCAATCGAAGAAATCGAAAAAAGTATGTCTGTTTTCATTTATATTCTTCTTTCTCTGTCTTAAAATGTCTTTCTGCCTGCCGCTCCGGGGATTTCCATACCTTCCCGATATTTCGCCACTGTACGGCGGGAAATCTGAATCCCCTCTGCCGTCAGCCGTTCCGTCAGCTCACGGTCACTGAGTGGCTTATGCTTATCTTCTTCTGCGATCAGGGTACGGATGCGCTGACGGATGCTGTCCGCCGAAACGACTTCTTCCCCCTCTGCCGCAAGTGCTTTTGAGAAAAACGCATGGAGCGGGAAAACACCCCGTTCACATTGTAAATACTTTTCCTTTACAGCACGGCTCACTGTAGATTCATGCATCTGCAGTTCCTCCGCCACATCTGCCATTTTTAAAGGCTGCAGCTTTCCGTCAGGCTGTAAAAAAAAGGGGTTCTGCCGTCTGACAATACATTCCGCTGTCTGCTGCAGGGTACTCTCTCTCCTGGAAATGCACTGTAACGCCCATTCCGCCTGTTTCAGCTTATCGGAAATATATTCCGCGGTTTCGGTTTCCGCACCCTCCCGCAGCAGTTTCACGTAAGAAGCACTGATCTGCAGATGCGGTGTGACCGAACGGTTTACTGTTACCAGAAGTTCTCCGTTTCTTTGTTCCACCAGAATATCGGGAATGATATATCTTACAGGGTCTTCTCCCCGAAAGCCGCTTCCCGGCTTTGGCGCACAGGAGCGAATTTCTGCCAGTGCCGCCGTCACTTCTGCCACAGAAACCTTACACTGCTTTGCCAGATAGGAAAGGCGGTTTTTCGCCAGTTCCTCCAGATGCTGTTGCACAATGCGGCACGCCAGTTCCGAAGCCGCTTTCTGTCTGAGCTGTATCAGCAGACACTCTTTCAGATTCCTTGCGCCGACTCCGGCGGGGTCAAGGCTCTGGAACTGTTCCAGTATTCTTGCCGCAGTTCTTTCCTTTAAATGATATCTTTCTATGAGCGTCCCAACAGCATCTGCTTCCAGATAACCGCTCTCTGCCGTACTCTCCGCCAGAAAGCGCAGTACCTTTTTATGATCCTCGGGTATTTTCAGAATATTGATCTGAAACAGCAGATATTCCCGCAGGCTCTGTGTTTCCTTCTGCCCAAAACGGCTGTCCTCCTGCTCCTGCTCTGCCGTTTCCTGTTCTATGTGATAATAACCACGGTTCTGCTCATCGGCTTCCTGCAGCCATTCCAGCTTCTGCAGAAGTTTTTCCGAGCGTTCTTCCGGTTCTTCCTCTGTCCATTCCAAAAGGGGATTTTCTTCTGCAAGCTCTTTGGCATATTCCGAAAGCGCAAGTGCGTGCATCTGCAGAATCTCCACAGACTGCTGCATCCGCTGGGATAACACCTGCTTCTGCTGAAGCTGTAAGGATAAATCCATATCGTTCCCCCTCCTTCCCTGTCGCTTTTTTTGTAATTTCCTCTGATTTTATCATACACGCCTGCCCTTAAGCAAGCAATGACGCTTTTCTTCCCCTTTTTAAACAGCCTGCTCTTATTTTGGTGCAATCTCCCGAAAAAAGTACCCAAATAAACATAAGATTATGGTAATAAATAAACATTTACTTTTGTAAATAATAAGTGTAAACTATAAACAAGGTTTTCATTTTCTGCAAATTGTGCAAAAAGGATGCTCTTTGTGGGAAATGATACTTTTCAGACATGCAAAAATATAGATTTTAAGATGTTTTTGCAGAAAATATGGTGGGACGAGGTGAAATTTCTTTCTAAAAAAAAGTTTTTTCGCTTTTTTTCTGTAAAAATATTGAGAAATTCTTATTTTTGTATTAAAATATTGCTGTTATATATAGCTGTATTTTTATAAAAGTATAACTGAAAACCGTGCCTACCCGGCACACGACAAAATTTGAACAGAGGGGGATAATATGCAAACTTTAACGTTCAAACGCGGCGTACACCCTCCCGATGGGAAAGCACTGGCAAAAGACCAGCCCATCAAGGTGATTATGCCCAAAGAAGGCTCTGAAATGTTCTACCCTATGAGCCAGCACATCGGTGCTCCTTGTGATCCACTGGTAGCTGTTGGTGATTATGTAAAAGTAGGACAGAAAATCGCTGAATCCGGCGCATTTATGTCTTCTCCTATCTTCGCTTCCGTTTCCGGCGAAGTAGTAGATATCAGACCTATGCTGGTACCCGGCGGTGCTATGGTAAAATCCATCGTTGTGAAAAATGATGGCAAAATGGAAGAGATCGAAGGTCTCAACGAAGGTAAAGATTACACAACTATGACAAACGACGAAATCCTGGCAGCAATCAAAAATGCCGGCGTTGTTGGTCTGGGTGGTGCGGGCTTCCCCACACACGTAAAACTGAACCCTCCCAAAGACACACCTATCGATCACATCCTGATCAATGCGGCTGAATGTGAACCTTACCTCACATGTGACTACCGCCTGATGATCGAAGAACCCGAAAGAATTGTAAGAGGTCTGCAGATCATGCTGAAACTGCATCCCAATGCAAAAGGCGTTATCGGTATCGAAGATAACAAGCCCGAAGCAATTGCATCCATGCAGAAAGCATGTGAAGGTATTTCCAATATCACAGTACAGCCTCTGACAACAAAATTCCCTCAGGGTTCTGAAAAACACCTGATTTACGCTATCACAAAGAGAGAAGTAAAATCCGGTGCTCTGCCCGCTTCCGCAGGCTGTATCGTAGACAACGTTGATACAGTTGTTGCTATCGAAAGAGCAATCGAAAAAGGCAGACCTCTGATGAGAAGAATCGTAACTGTTTCCGGTCAGGGTATCAAAAACCCCGGCAACTACAAAATCAGAATCGGTATGACTCTGAGAGATCTGGTAGAAGCTATCGGCGGTTTCAAAGAAGAAAACCCTCCCGTAAAACTGATTGCCGGCGGTCCTATGATGGGTCCCACACTGTACACACTGGACGTGGCATCCGTTAAAACAACATCCGGTCTGCTGTGCTTCACAAAAGACGAAGCATACATTCCCGAAGAAAGAAACTGCATCCGCTGCGGTAAATGTGTAGACCACTGCCCTATGGGTCTGATGCCTTTCATGCTGAATGCATTTGCAATCAAAGGTGACGGCGAAGGCTTCGTAGCACATCACGGTCTGGACTGTATCGAATGTGGTTCCTGCTCTTACGAATGTCCCGCAAAACGTCAGCTGGCACAGTCCATCAGAGCAACTAAGAAAATCGAAGCTGGTAAAAAAGCAGCAGCGGCTGCAGCAGCTAGAGCAAAAGCTGAAGCTGAAGCAAAAGCAAAAGCTGAAGCTGAAAAGAAGTAAGGGGGAGAATAAACAATGGCTAATTTTGTAGTATCCGGTACCCCTCATGTGCGTTCCAAAGAATCTATCCAGAGCATTATGCGTGATGTTATCATCGCTCTGGTTCCTGCAACAGCAGCGGGTATCTTTTATTTCGGTATTCCAGCACTGATCCTGATCATTGCTGCTATCGCATCTGCCGTTTTCTTTGAATGGCTGTATCAGAAAATCACTAAAAAACCTATTACAATCAGCGATCTGTCTGCAGTTGTAACAGGTCTGTTACTGGCAATGAACCTGCCCGCAGCAGCTCCCATCTGGGTTGCTATCGTAGGTAGTGCATTCGCAATTATTATTGGTAAACAGCTGTTTGGCGGTCTGGGCCAGAACTTCATCAACCCTGCTCTGGCAGGTCGTGCATTCCTGTTGGCTTCCTACCCCACAGAAATGACAACATGGACAGCACCCGTTGGTTTCAGCGGTGCTGACGCTGTAGCAGTAGCTACACCTCTGGCTGAAATGAAAACAGGCGCTCTGCCCACAGCTTCCGTTATGGAACTGGCTATGGGTAATGTAGGCGGCTGTATCGGTGAAACATGTGCAATCGCTCTGATCCTGGGCGGTGTTTACCTGATCGTAAAACACGTTATCAGCTGGAAAATCCCTGTAATTTACATCGCAACTGTTCTGGTTCTGACAACTCTGATTGGCAGACACGGCGTAAGAATGCCCATCCACGAACTGTTTGCAGGCGGTCTGATGCTGGGTGCATTCTTCATGGCAACAGACTATGCTTCTTCTCCCGTAACACCCAAAGGTCAGGTTATCTTTGCGGTTGGCTGCGGTCTGATCACAACACTGATCCGTATCTTCGGCGGTTACCCTGAAGGCGTATCTTACTCTATCCTGATTATGAACTGCTGTGTACCTCTGATCGAAAGATTCACAGAACCTACAATCTTCGGTGCACTGCCTAAAGTGAAGGAGGCGAAATAAGGCATGAACTCTAAAGAAATTATGAGACCTGCAATTGTTCTGCTGTTAATCGCAGGTATCGCTGCCGCACTGTTGGGTATGGTATCTGAAGTAACAAAAGAACCCATCGCTCTGCAGGAACAGATGACACTGAATGCATCCATGACAGCAGTTATGCCTGATGCTTCTGCATTTGAACAGGTAGAAATCGAACCCACAGGCGCTGTAACAGCTGTATACAAAGCAGATAACGGCGGTCTGGTTATCACAACAGCTCCCGGCGGTTTCGGCGGTGCTGTAAACACAATGGTTGGTATTGGTGCAGACGGCGTTGTAACAGGCGTACGTGTAACAGGCCACTCCGAAACACCCGGTCTGGGTGCAAAAGCAACTGAACCCGCTTTCTATGAACAGTTCAACGGCGTATCCGGTACTGTAGCAGTTACAAAAGACGGCGGCGACATCGTTCCTATCACATCTTCCACAATCACTTCCAGAGCCGTATGTGCAGGCGTACAGGAAGCATTAGATTGGGCAGCAGCGAATGGAGGTGCTAATTGATGGCTAATCCCGTAAAGATCATCAAAAACGGCATTATCGATGAAAACCCCACCTTTGTACAGGTTATCGGTATGTGTCCTACACTGGGGGTAACATCTTCTGCAATCAATGGTATTGGTATGGGTCTGGCTGCAACAGCAGTACTGGTATTTGCGAACATTTTCGTATCCCTGCTGAGAAAAGTAATTCCCGATACAGTACGTATCCCTTGCTTTATCGTAGTTATTGCAACATTCGTAACAATCATCGAATTTGCAATGAAGGCTTATGTTCCTTCCCTGTATGCTACACTGGGTCTGTTCATTCCACTGATCGTAGTTAACTGTCTGATCCTGGCTCGTGCGGAAGCATTTGCTTCCAAAAACGGTCCTTTCGATGCTGCAATGGACGGTATCGGTATGGGTCTGGGCTTCACAGTTGGTCTGGGCGTTCTGGGTCTGGTTCGTGAATTCATCGGTTCCGGTACAGCATTTGGTATCACAGTGCTGCCCGAAGCATTCCCCAGAACTCTGCTGTTCGTAATGGCTCCCGGTGGTTTCTTCACACTGGCATTTGTAATGGCAGCTCTGAACCACATGAGAAATAAAAAAGCATAAGAAGGAGGGGAAATAAATGAATCTGATTTTATTGGTATTGGCCGGCATTTTCGTAAATAACTACGTATTGTCCCAGTTCTTAGGTATCTGTCCCTTCCTCGGTGTTTCCAAAAAAGTAGACACTGCGGCTGGTATGGGTATGGCCGTTATCTTCGTTATGGCGCTGGCAGCAGCTGCATCCTGGCTGGTATATGCACTGATTCTGGTGCCCCTGAACATTACATATCTGTACAACATCGCGTTCATTCTGCTGATCGCTTCCCTGGTACAGTTCGTAGAAATGTTCCTGAAAAAATCTGCACCCGCTCTGTATCAGGCACTGGGCGTATTCCTGCCCCTGATCACAACAAACTGTGCCGTACTGGGTGTAGCTGTAACAAACATGCAGAGAGGCTACAACTTCATCGAATCCGTACTGAACGCAGTTGGTGGTGCTGCCGGTTTCGCACTGGCTATCATCCTGTTCGCTGGTATTCGTGAAAGAATTGCTGATAATGACACACCGAAAGCCTTCGATGGTTTCCCTATGGCTCTGATCACAGCTGGTCTGATGTCCATCGCATTCCTGGGCTTCTCCGGTCTGATCAAACTGTAATAGAAGGAGGGTAAAAGAATATGGATCCTATGAGTATTGTATTCCCCGTCCTGAGCATTGGCGGTATGGGTGTTGTATTTGGTGCATGTCTGGGTGTAGCTTCCCAGGTATTCCATGTAGATGAAGACCCCAGAATCGGTGAAGTACTGGCTTGCCTGCCCGGTGCAAACTGTGGTGGTTGCGGTTTCCCCGGTTGTGGTGGTTGTGCTGCAGCTATCGTTGCTGGTACAGCTCCCGTAAATGCTTGCCCCGTTGGTGGTGCAGCTTGCGCTGAAAAAATCGGTGCAGTTATGGGTATCGAAGCATCTGCTTCCGAACCCGTTGCCGCTTTCGTTAAGTGCGGTGGTACTTGCGATAAAGCAAAAGAAAAATATGACTACTTCGGTATCGACGATTGTACATTCGCTTCCCAGCTGGCTGGCGGCGGTGCAAAATCCTGTACATATGGTTGTCTGGGTCTGGGCAGTTGTAAAAAGGCTTGTGCATTCGGTGCAATCGAAATCGTTGACGGCGTTGCAGTAATCGACAAAGATAAATGTGTAGCTTGTGGTAAATGTGTATCCGCTTGTCCTAAACACATCATCGAACTGCTGCCCGCTAAGAAAAAAGTAAAAGTACAGTGTTCTTCCAAAGACATGGGCAAAAACGTAATCCCCAACTGTTCCGTTGGTTGTATTGCTTGTAAGATCTGCGAAAAGAACTGTCCTTTCGATGCTATCCATGTAATTGATAACCTGGCTGTTATTGACTACGATAAATGTAAAGCTTGCGGCATCTGTGCAAACAAATGTCCTAAAGGCGTTCTGACAGGTAAGAGACCTGCTCAGCCCGCACCTGCAGCAGCTCCCGCTGCTCAGGCGGCTGCTCCTGCTGCTGCACCCGCAGCTCCCGCTCCCGCAGCACCTGCTGCTGAAGCTCCCAAAGCAGAAGAAGCTCCTAAGGCTGAATAATAGCTGATTGCTTTACAGCAAATGGGCTGACTTTCCCCCTCCGAGAAATCGGAGGGGGTTTTTTTATGCTCCCCTCTTTTTTCATTCCTATTCCACTGCTCTATCTCACTGCATTCCCGTATTGCGGTCTGCAAAATTTCTTTACCCTGCTCTTTTTTTATGATATAATACGTTGTTATGGATTAAAAAAGCATTCCCTGCTTTTCATTCTTTTTTCATCCCCTTTTCTGTGCCATTTTTCGACATGGAAATTCCTTGTTTTTTACGAAAAATACAGGGCTTTTCTTGAAATGGAAAGCAAAAAGATGTATGATAAAAGATGGACTTTAAAAGCATTTTCTCGTGTCCGAAGCAACACTTCGGCACGTTTCAATAACGAAAGGAGCGAAAAATTTTATGTTTTCCAAAGATATGGGTATCGACCTGGGTACCGCTAATACACTTGTTTATATGAGAGAAAAAGGCATCATCGTAAATGAGCCCTCCGTAGTTGCCATCAACACACAGACAAAGGAAGTTCTGGCTGTAGGCAACGAAGCAAAAGAAATGATCGGCCGTACACCCGGCAACATCGTTGCCATCCGCCCCATGCGTGACGGTGTTATCGCCGATTTTGACGTAACACAGGCAATGCTGCGTTATTTCATCAATAAAGCATATGTACGTTCCATGTTCGGGCCTAAACCCCGCATCGTCATCTGTGTCCCCTCCGGTGTCACAGAAGTAGAAAAACGTGCGGTACTGGAAGCAGCCATCGCAGCAGGCTCCAAAGAAAAAGACACGTATCTGATCGAAGAACCCATGGCAGCAGCCATCGGTGCAGGTCTGCCCGTTGCTGACCCTGCCGGCAGCATGGTTGTTGATATCGGTGGTGGTACAAGTGAAGTTGCCATCATCTCTCTGGGCGGTATCGTAACAAGTACTTCCCTGCGTGTAGCAGGTGATGCGCTGGATACTGCAATCGTAAACTATATCAAAAAAGAATTCAGCCTTGCCATCGGTGACCGTACAGCAGAAGAAATCAAAATCACAATCGGCTCCGCTTTCCCTCTGGAACAGGAAGAAAAAATGGAAATCCGCGGTCGCGACCTCATCAGCGGTCTGCCTAAAACAGTAGAAGTAAACTCCGTAAAGGTAAGAGAAGCACTGAGCGAGCCTGTTGACTCCATCATCAACAGCATCAAACAGACATTGGAAGCAACTCCCCCCGAACTGGCTGCAGATATCATGGAATACGGTATCACACTGACAGGCGGCGGCGCACATCTGAGAGGTCTGGATCTGTTGATCACTGCAGAAACAGGTATGCCTGTTAACATCGCCGAAGAGCCTCTGAACTGCGTTGCACTGGGTACAGGTATGGTTCTGGAACAGCTGGATAAGCTGAAAAACGTGCTGATCTCTCCCAGAAAGGCACTGTTCTGATTCTGAACGGATTCTGAACGAATGGATACCCACGGAAGGAGCGTATCAATTTGCAGTCGTTTTTTGAAGAACATAAAAAGAAAATCATAACAGCAGGGCTTTTGCTTCTGGTACTGATTACCGTCATTACCAGCGGCAAAAAGCTGAATGCAACCCTGTTTGAAAGTGCCATCGGCGTTGTTGTCACTCCCTTTCAGGATCTGACAACAGGCTTCGGCAGCTGGGTGGATGATACCGTTTCCTCCGCCCGCAATCAGACCGATCTGAATGAAGAAAATGCGGCATTAAAACAGCAGGTTGCCGAACTGATTACAGAAAACAAAAGACTTGCCATGTACGAAACAGAAAATGAGCATCTTTCCGCACTGCTGCGTATTGCACAGAAATATCCCGAATACGCAAGTCAAGGAACTTCTGTCATCGCCAAAAACCCCGGCGTGTGGTATGATGGCTTTACCATTGATAAAGGCACAAAAGACAATCTTTCTGCCAATATGGTGCTGATCGCTCCCGAGGGTCTGGTTGGCAAGGTGCTGGAAAGCGGCGTTACCTTCTCCAAGGCACAGTCTATTCTGGACAGCCGCAGCTCCGTTCCTGCCATGAGCCTGCGTACAGGCGATCTGGGTGTCGTAAAGGGCGATTATACTCTGCTGCACAGCGGACTGTGTAAAATGGAATATATTGATGCAGAAGCTGAAATCATGGTCGGCGATGAGATCATCACTTCTCACCTGTCTGACATTTATCCCGCAGGTATCAGCATCGGTAAGGTACTAGAAATCGAAACAGACACCAACGGGCTGACAAAATATGCTGTCATTGCTCCTTATGTCGATTTAAAACATCTGGATACCATGCTGGTCATTGATAAAAATAATCGTGCCTCTGCATCTTCTGCACAGACCACTCCCGCAGAAGCACAGCAAGCAGCAGAACCGGCACAGACACCTGAAGCACAGCAGACAGTCACAACGGAGGGAACACAATGAGAATCATCCTTACTGCCCTCCTTGTTATCCTCAACTTTATACTGCAGTCTACACTGTATCCAAAGCTTGCCATTCAGGGTGTATTTCCCAATACGGCTCTGATTATTGTAACCTCCTATGCTCTATTAAGGGGCAGTAAGGAGGGTGCTATGGTCGGTGCAGGCGCAGGGCTTCTGACAGATGTTTTTTTCAGCACCTACATCGGGTTTTATACCGTACTGTTTCTGCTGCTCGGGCTGTTATTCGGCCGAAGCCAGCAGAACTTTTATCGTGAAAATTATATTCTGCCGATGATCTTCTGTGCAATCTCAACCTGTCTGTTTGAGGCCGCAGTATATGTAACCGGCTTTTTCTTTCGCGGAGAAGGAAATATTCTGTATTTCCTGTTTCGTATCCTTCTGCCGGAAATTGTGTATGCCGCCATTGTTACGGTCCCCTATTACCGTATCCTGTTCGGCATCAATGAATGGCTGGAGCTGAAAGAAAAATATAAATACAGATTATTTTAACTCTGTATCATTTTGTAAATTGTTTTCATTTTCTTAAATATAACCATAATGAAGAGGAACCCTTTCCTTGACAGGAGGAACCGATGCGACAATATACCGATCGTTTTTTTGAATTATGTAAAAGCAGAATATTTGTAATGCTCTGCGGCATTATCGTCCTCTTTGCAATCATCGTGGTACGTCTGTTTTCTCTGCAGATCATTCATGGGGAAGAACACAGAGAATCTGTAACGACGAGTACATCAAAGGATCTGACTGTCCCCGCTTCCCGCGGCGGCATTTATGACCGCTACGGCAGACCCCTTGCCACAAATAGCGTTGCCTATTGTGTCAATGTGGACGGCAGTGTCACACTGGATCTTGCAGATGAGGAAGTACAGAAGCTTTCCATTGCTCTGACGGATTACCTGTGGACACTGGGGCAGTATACTGCCAATTCCCTGCCCATTTCCGAAAATGCCCCTTATGTTTTCGAGTTTGAAGGTACAGAGGAGGAACAGAAAAAACAGGAGCTGCGCTGGAAAACCTCCATTGGTCTGGAGAAAAAACAGCAGAAGCTGACAGCGGAGGAATGTCTGGCATATCTGTATGAAGAATATGCTGTACCCGAATACTATACACCACAGCAGAAGCGCACTTATCTTTCCCTTGCCATGAGCGGCGACAAGAATCTGATGTCCCTTACGCTTGCCATGAAGCTGTCCGAATATGGGGAAACCATTGCAGACGAACTGCCTCTGGATCAGAAATATCCCTACAGCTTCCAGTTCAACGACAGCGCAAACCGCGAAAAGAACTGGAAAGAAAGTATGCTGATGGAAGGCGAACAGCTGCAGTATGATTCCATGCAGACACTGGACTATCTCAGAGAATATTTCGGTCTGCCCGAGGGGCTTCCCGCACAGCTGACCAGAAACACACTGGGGATCCGTTATTCCCTCTATCTGAAACGCTATCAGCAGTTCCAGTCTGTAACCATCGCCGCAGATGTCAGTGCGAAAACACTGGCTTATGTAGAGGAAAATCAGGATACCTTCCCCTGCGTTATCATTGATACCATTTCCCTCAGAGAATACCCCGAGGGCAAATATTTCGCTCATATTCTGGGCTATATCCGCCAGATGACAGAAAATGACTTCGCTCTGTATAAAGATGAAGTGGATGCAGAGGGCAATCCCCTTTACAGCCAGACAGACATTGTCGGACAGGACGGCATGGAAAAGCTCTATGAACGTGATCTGAACGGCATAGACGGCAAGGTTTCCATTGAAGTAGATAATCAGGGTCGTCGTATGAGCGTGATCGACTCTACAGAGCCGATCCCCGGCAAGGATTTATTCCTTACATTAGACAGCAAGCTGCAGAAAGCGGCTTATGATACCTTAGAGAGCGAGCTGCGCAAAGCCGTTCTCGGCAAGCTGACAGGCGGCGGGAAAAACCATGTAACGCCAAATGAACTGTTTGCCTCCATGATTGAAGTCAATCACATTTCTGCCGCTAAGATGCTCAGAGCAGTAAGCGGTATACAGCTGGAAATGCTGCAGAGATTACAGCAGACAATGCCCGACTTTGATCCGCAGGCAGAGGATGCCGTATCCACTGCACAGGACTTCCTGCTGGATGGGCTTGCAAACGGCTCTATCGGGCAGAGAGAGCTTCTTTTAATGATGATCGAACAGGAACATCTGCCTGTTACCGAAGAAGAACTGGCGGGCGTTACAAACGGCTCTATCGCCCCTTATCGTCTGATTCTGACAAAGCTGCAGAACGGCGAAATGTCCCCTGCCGATACAGGACTTGACCCCTGCACAGGCTCTGTCTTTGTCACACAGGTCGGCTCGGGCGAAGTGCTTGCCAGCGTAACCTATCCTTCTTACGATAACAACGAACTGGTAAATACCTTTAACAATGCATACTACAACGACCTGCTGCAGGACGGCAATACTCCGCTTGTAAACCGTCCGCTGAAACAGAAAAAAGCCCCCGGCTCCACCTTCAAAATGATCGTGGCTCTGGCGGCTATGGATACAGGCATCATCACACCCGATACCGTTATCCGTGACAAGGGGCTTTTCACAGATGCAGGGCTTCCTTATGCCCGCTGCTGGATCTACTCCAACACAAGAGGTACACACGGGGCAATCAATGCCGCACACGCACTGGAAGTATCCTGTAACTACTTCTTCTATGAACTGGGTATGCGTCTGGGGGATCTGGAAAACAACGATACTGTAAAAGCCATTACGACATTGAATGAATATATGGCGGCATTCGGTCTGAATACCTTTACAGGACTGGAACTGGACGAATACGGCCCTACGATGGCATCCCCTGCCAATAAGGAAAAGGCAGTCAAGACCTTCAACCCCGATGCAACAACAAGCCAGACCCGCTGGACAGCAGGTGATACTATCCGTACTGCCATCGGGCAGTCCATCAACAGCTACACCCCTGCCCAGATTACAAAATATATTTCTACCCTTGCAAACGGCGGCACACTCTATAAGCTGCATATGGTAGACCATCTGCAGAATCCCGACGGCAGTCTGCATTCTCAGGTGAAAGAAACCGTTGAAAATGTCATCGAATTTCAGGACGCACATCTGCAGTCCGTTTATCACGGGATGTCTCTGGTTGTAAACGGCTCCCGTGGTACACTGCGCGGTGCATTCAAGGATCTGCCTGTACAGGTAGCCGCAAAAACAGGTACTGCCGAAGAAGATAAAAACCGCAGCTCGCATACCTGGTTTGTCTGCTTCGCGCCCTATGACGATCCACAGATTGCCATTACCGTTATGATTCCCTTCGGCGAAGGCAGCGGTACCCCCGCTCCCAAGGTTGCCGAAGCCATCATCCGTGAATATCTGGGGCTGGATTATACGCCTCACAATACAACGATGCAGACCATATTAACAGAATAATGCAGAATCATCCAGGAGGAAAACCATGAATCAGGAAAACTATGTACTCTTTAAAGGTACAAAAGACGGTGTTACAGTCGTATTTGATGCAGAAGCCCCTTTTGAAGCACTGTGCGAACAGTTGCAGAAAAAGGTAGAAGAAGCAGGCAAATTCTTCGATAATGTAAAAACCTCTCTGATCTTCAAAGGACGTACATTTACAGAAGAGGAAGAAGGTAAGCTCGTAAACATCATCACAGAGCATACTTCCATGCAGATCACATTCTTAAAAACAGAAAGCACTGAGCTGAAACAGCTGACGGAACTGCTGGAAAAACAGATTGCACCACATAATGTAACAAAATTCCACCACGGTTCTCTCAGAAACGGACAGGTAATCGATTTCGACGGCAGTATCGTTGTCATCGGCGATATCAAACCCGGTGCAGAAATCAGAGCAACCGGCAATATCATCATTCTGGGACAGCTCAAAGGGATCGCACATGCAGGCTACAAGGGCATGACAGATGCTTTCGTTGCAGCGGTATTTATGGCTCCCGTGCAGCTGAGAATTGCGGATATCATCACCCGCTTCCCCGAAGAAAACAAAAAAGCTCCGAAGCCTGCCGAATATGCTTTCGTGCAGGACGGTCAGATTTTCGTTATGCCTCTGGATTAAGGCCTTTTTGGAAAAGAACTGTCAGTTTTTAGGAAAAGTTCTCCGCTTTTGCTAAAAAAAAAGAGTGCAAAAGCGGTATATTTTTGTTAATATAAAATACAGATATGTAAGTTTCGTGAATCAAGAAATCGAAAGAATCGAAAAAAGACTTCTCAGATTAGGAGGAATAGCAATGAGTGAAGTAATCGTAATCACCAGCGGTAAGGGCGGTGTCGGCAAAACAACCACAAGTGCAAACCTTGGCTGCGGTCTGGCAGTACTGGGCAAAAAAGTAGCTTTGGTAGATGCTGATATCGGTCTGAGAAATCTGGACGTTGTTATGGGTCTGGAAAACCGCATTGTATATGATCTGGTAGATGTAGTGGAAGGCAACTGCCGTCTGAAACAAGCTCTGATCAAGGACAAACGCTATGACGGTCTGTATCTGCTGCCCGCAGCACAGACAAGAGATAAAGATGCCGTTTCCCCCGAACAGATGCAGAAGCTGTGTGACAGCCTGAAAGAAGAAGGCTTCGACTTCATCATTCTGGACTGCCCTGCAGGTATTGAACAGGGCTTCAAAAACGCCATCGCAGGTGCAGACAAAGCGATCGTTGTAACAACACCCGAAGTGTCCGCAGTGCGTGATGCTGACCGTATCATTGGTCTGTTGGAAGCACATGAACTGAACAACCCCGCTCTGGTAGTAAACCGCCTGCGTGTGGATCTGGTACAGAGAGGCGAAATGATGAATATTGAAGATGTGTCCGAAATTCTGGCAATTGATATTCTCGGCGTTGTTCCCGATGATGAAGCCATCGTTATCGCAACAAACAAAGGCGAACCTGCAGTCACAAACACAGAATCCAAAGCAGGACAGGCATACAGAAATATCGTACAGCGTCTGCTGGGCGAAGATGTGCCTATCATGACATTTGAAGAAGAACCCGAAAGCTTTATGGACAAGCTGAAAAAACTGTTCCGTAAATAATCCAAAACCAACGAAAGGATCGGTGAAGCATGGACTTTTTTAGCTTTTTTCGCAAAAAACAGGAAGTATCCTCCGGTACGGTTGCCAAAGATCGACTGAAGCTGGTGCTGGTGCATGATCGTGTCAACTGTTCTTCTCAGGTTTTGGAAATGCTCAAAACCGACATCATCAAAGTTATTTCCAACTACATGGAGATCGACGAGGAAGAACTGGATATCCAGATCTCTCAGACACAGTCTGACGAAAACAACGGTACTGTTCCCGTACTGTATGCAAATATTCCTATCAAGAGCATGCGTAAGGTAAATCAGGACGACTGATTTCTGATTGCTTATGTAAAGAAAGACCTTCAAACTGACCGAAAATTTGAAGGTCTTTTCGAGTTTTATCCCACTCCAAACCACAGGAGGTCGTTTCATGGATTTGAAAAAATATCTGCAAAATCTGGATTGGTGGCTGATCGGTGCAGTCTGCCTGCTGGTTGCATTCGGGCTAATCTCCATTGCCAGTGCTACTCGCATCAATCTGGGAGAAAGCTACTCCAATGTTGTTAAACAGGGTGTTTTCTTTCTGATCGGGTTTGGACTGATGGTTGCCGCCGCCAATGTGGATTACGAGTATCTCTCACAATTTTATATTCCGTTCTATGTCTTTAACATCCTGCTGCTGCTCGCCGTGCTTGTCATCGGTACAGACAGTAAGGGCGCGACCCGCTGGATTGCCATTGGGCCATTGACCATTCAGCCCTCTGAATTTTCAAAGGTCATTATGATATTCTGTCTGGCAAAGATCATTACGATGAAGCAGAAGCTGCTCAATGATTTTTCCACACTGGGTTTTCTGTGCGGCGTGACGGCAATTCCGCTGATCCTGATACAGAAACAGCCTGCCCTTTCCGCCAGTCTGGTATTGGTGGCAATCTTCTGCATTGAGCTGTTCATTGCAGGGCTTGACTGGAATTTCATCAAAACGGTACTGATTATTGTTGTACCCATTGTCGGACTGATCCTGTTTGACGTATCCCTCGAAGATCCATTCTTTACGGATAAGGTATTCAAACCCCATCAGTTCAACCGTATCCTGTCTTTCGTAGATCCCAGCCGTGATGCCAGTCTGTATTATCAGACGGAAAAATCCATCAGTGCCATCGGCTCGGGGCAGCTGACAGGCAAAGGCTTATTCCACGGCACACTCAATCAGCTCAGCTATCTGCCTGAGCCGCATAATGACTTTATTTTCTCCGTTATCGGGGAAGAATTTGGCTTTCTGGGGTGTATATTTGTCCTTGCCATCTTGCTTTTTATCGTTTTTCGGTGTATCATAATAGCAATATCTGCCAGGGATACCTTCAGCCAGCTGATTGCTGCAGGTGTCGCCGGCATGTTTGCGTTCCAGACATTCGTTAACGCAGGGGTAGCCACAGGCATCCTGCCCAATACGGGTATGTCCCTGCCCTTTGTCAGCTACGGGGGCAGTTCCATGTGGACAAATATGGTTGCTGTCGGTCTGATCCTTAACATAAGAAAACGAGAGACAAAATCACTATTCGAGGGAGGTTTGTTATGAAGATCGGTTTGATTGCACATGATAACAAAAAGAAATTGATGGAAAATCTCTGTATCGCCTACAGACACATTCTCTGCAAGCATGACCTGTATGCAACAGGTACAACAGGCCGCTTGGTAGAAGAAGCCGCAAATCTGGTGGTACACAAATATCTTTCTGCCCGTCTTGGCGGCGAGCAGCAGATGGGTACACAGATCGTCAATAACGACATTGACCTGATGATCTTCCTCAAAGATCCGCTTTCTCCTAACAGCTATGAAACACAGGTAAACTCTATCGTACACCTGTGCAATATCCACAACATCCCTCTGGCGACCAACCTCGCAACAGCGGAAGTACTGCTTCTGGCTCTGGACAGAGGCGATCTGGACTGGCGAAATATGATGAGATGATGAGATAAGGAGGCTTTCCCATGCGCTTACGATTCAGCGGTACTGCAACAATGATCATTCTGGGGTATTATCTGCTGATAAACCTGATCCTTTTCATTGCAATGGCAATTGTATTTTGGGAAAAAGGTTGAAAAATTACGGCGTATCATATATAATATAAAAGGCTGTGTTTCCATCAACAACGGCTGTGGTAACACCGGTAATTGTAGCCTCAATTTCGCCTGTTTGTGCTTCGGTGTTGGCGTTTTCCTCAAGCTTGCCGGCCTCTTTAAGGAGTCTTCTGTACTCAGCCTCGGCGCCTGCAAGCGTATCGGCCACGCCAACGATTTGATAGTTAGAAACCGAAACAAAGGAATATGCCTTTACAAGTCCTGCATCATCCTTAAGGCTTATAAAATAAGAGGGAGTGTCGGCAATGTTAACCAAAATGGGGAAGGTTGCGCTAT
>CALASU010000267.1 GCA_937888765.1 uncultured Clostridia bacterium
CACCCTGCTGTATGGCCCTCCGGGCTTGGGGAAAACAACCCTTTCCAATATCATTGCAAATGAAATGGGCGTGAATATCAAGACAACATCCGGCCCTGCCATTGAGCGGGCGGGGGATATGGCGGCAGTGCTGAACAGCCTGAATGAGGGCGATGTGCTGTTTATTGATGAAATTCACAGACTGAACCGCATGATCGAGGAAATTCTGTATCCTGCCATGGAGGATTATGTGATTGATATTATGATCGGGAAAGGCCCGAGTGCAAGGTCTGTGCGTCTGGATCTGCCGAAATTTACACTGATTGGGGCAACTACAAGGGCAGGGCTTCTGACAGCACCTCTGCGGGACAGATTCGGCGTGATTCAGCGATTAGAGCCATATGATGTACAGAATCTGAAAACGATTTTAAAACGCTCTGCAGAGGTATTACAGGTGGAACTGGAGGATAGCGGCGCGGAAGAAATCGCACGCCGTTCCAGAGGGACACCGAGACTGGCAAATCGTCTGTTGAAACGTGTCAGGGACTTTGCACAGGTCAAATATAATGGTATCATTACAGAAGAAGTTGCAAAATTTGCATTGGATCTGCTGGATGTAGATAAAATGGGTCTGGATCAGGTGGACAGAAATATGCTGCTGACGATGATTGAAAAATTCGACGGCAAGCCTGTCGGTCTGGATACACTGGCGGCTTCGATCAATGAAGCGACAGATACCATTGAGGATGTCTATGAGCCGTATTTATTACAGCTTGGATATATCCAGAGAACACCCAGAGGCCGTATTGTGACAAAACTGGGGTATGCCCACTTTGGAATGGAACAGCCTCAAAGCTGAAAGGAGCGGAAAACATGAAATTAAAGCTGGAAGAAGTCATCGAAAACGTAAGAGAAGAACTCCTTTGCTATGAAGGTGCGGAAAAGCTCGCAGACAGATGGGCGAAAGAGTTTCGGGAATGGATGGAAAAGAATAAAGGAAAGAAAAAAGATATTGTTGTGGAAAAAAGCGGTCTTGCACTGAAGATCAAGGATGAAGAAGAAATCTTTGAAATTGCGGATTCCTATATGGATGCAGTGGAAGAAGGCAGTGTAAAACAGTATTGGGAAAAATTTTAAAGACTCCCCCTTTTTTGCGAAAGCGAAAAGGGGGTTTTGTATTTATGGG
>CALASU010000268.1 GCA_937888765.1 uncultured Clostridia bacterium
TGTAAAATCATCTGCAGCAAAGGCAGCAGAAGGGCAGGTACCCAAAATAACAGCTGCTGTCAGCAGACCGCAAAGTGTTTTCTTTTTCATGTTTTTTCCTCCTTTGGATATCATTTCTGAGATATCATTCTGTTGTTATATGATAGCATATCATTGAAAAAAAACCAAGTTAATCTGGTGAAAAAAGTTTGAGAATCAAACAAAAATAGGAATACTGTACAGTGTATCAAGAAATTTTGTAAAAATGATACCTGCGACTGGTATCATGGCGGGAAATGTTGTATAATAAAAGATACTGTATATTGTACGAATAGGAAAAAATAAAATGAGTATAGAAGCGGAGGCGTACCATGAGATATATCAATGAACTGAGAGAGGGCGAAAATGTCATTGAGCATTACCTCTGTAAATCCAGAACAAGTATGAAATCCCGCAACGGGAAAACATATCTTTCCTTGAAACTGCAGGATAAAACAGGGATTGTAGATGCAAAGGTATGGGATATGAATAAGGATATACAGAGCTTTGCCGAAAATGACTTTATCAAAATCGACGCATTTGTAACCACATTTAACAATGAGCTGCAGCTGAATGTAAAACGTGTTCGCCGCAGTCGTGAAGGGGAGTATGATCCTGCGGATTTTATTCCCAGCACAGATAAAAACATTGATGAAATGCATACACAGCTGATGGGGTACATCAAAACCATTTCCAATCCCCATATCAAGAAACTGCTGGAAGAAATTTTTGTGAAGCATCCTGTTATCAGTAAAGCATTCAAATATCATTCTGCGGCAAAGACCATGCACCATAATTACCGCGGCGGTCTGGTGGAACATACGCTGTCTGTTACACAGATCTGCGATTTCATGGCACCCAGATATCAGTTTGTAGACAGAGATCTGCTGGTGGCGTGTGCAATGCTGCATGATGTGGCAAAAATCATGGAATTATCCGAATTTCCCGAAAATGACTATACAGACGAGGGTCAGCTTCTGGGACACATCTTCATGGGTGCGGAACTGATTCGGGACACTGCGGCAAAAATTGAAGGTTTTCCTAAACAGCTGACAAATCTGATGATGCACTGTATTCTGTCCCATCACGGGGAACTGGAATACGGCTCTCCAAAGGTGCCGGAAACCATCGAAGCATTCATTCTGCACTGTGCAGACAATATGGATGCCAAAACAAAGATGTTTGAAGACATGATCGCGGCAAACAACACACAGAGCAGCTGGGCAGGCTATCACAAAATGTTGCAGAGAAACATTCGCCGCTCTGAATATTGATCCGCAGCGAAAGGAACGAAAGAAGTACGATGGAAAGAAAAACAATTTCTGCCCATGAATTGAATAAATACGCCTATTGCCCGTATCAGTGGTATTATGAACGGCTCTATGGCAGAAAAGAACTGAGAAGACTTTATCAGGAGCGGAATCAGCGGCTTGGGCTTACCGACAGTATGGAAAGCCGTTTTCGCAGAGGGGAAGCCTATCATAAGAGAAGTTATTTTCTGCTCAGATGGAAACAGGTTTTCTGGAAACTGGTTGTATTATTGGCTGTAGCAATGGCGGCGGCAGGATATGTATGGGTAAAATATAAATATGGAATGGTTTGAAATAATACAGAAAATACAGACAGTACATCCGATTTACTGGAGCATGGCAGGGGCGGCTTTGCTTCTGTTGCTGCTGGGATGCAGAAAACTCTTTGCTCCGAAGATGAAAAAGCTGACGGCGCGGGATGACATACGCGGCTATGCGCTGATTTATGCAGATCAGAAGGCCGGCGGCAGAGGAACAGAGGATTTCGGTAAGCTCCTGTATTCGGCAAAGTATGAACTGCAGGGAAAGCCGGATTATGTATTCCGCAGTCGTGTGCTGGGGAAAATTGCCCCTGTAGAACTGAAAAGCGGCAGTATCGGAGAGGACGAGAAGCCGCATTACGGAGATTATCTGCAGCTGTGTACTTATTTTCTGATACTGGAGGATGTGTACGGTAAGCGTCCCGCATTTGGCAGACTGGTATATCGGGATTATATGTTTGAAGTGAAAAATACGGCAAAGGTGCGGCGGGAAGTGCTGCAGACAGTGACGGAAATGCGAGAAATGCTGAAATACGGTGTGGCTACACCAAAGAACAGCTTTGCGCACTGCCGTCCCTGTATCTGTAACGGCACGGTATGTGCCTTTTCCGAAGCAAGTACAGAAGGAGAAAAATGATGAAAATTCCCGTAGAGAAAAATAAAATTTACGAGATGAAAATAGATGCACTTGGCAGTAATGGCGAGGGGATCGGCAGAATTGACGGATTTACGGTATTCGTAGAGGGCGCACTGCCGACAGAAAAAGTCCGTGTGCTGATTGTAAAGGTAAAGAAACAGTATGGCTATGGCAAGCTGCTGAAAGTGATCGAAGAATCCGAAGAACGCAGAGAGCCTGTCTGCCCTGTGGCGGCGCAGTGCGGCGGCTGTCAGCTGCAGCATCTGTCCTATGCGGGACAGCTTGCGTATAAAACAACAGAAGTAAAAGATGATCTGGAACGCATTGCGGGTATCAAAGGCGTAGAGGTAAAGGATGCGCTGGGTATGGAAGACCCGTGGAGATACCGCAACAAGGCACAGTTCCCTGTTGGTGCAGGCAAAGAAGGCTGTGCAATCGGCTTTTATGCAAAACGCAGTCATCGTATCATCAATACGGAAAAATGTTTCCTGCAGAATGTATGCAATGATGAAATCATCCGCATTGTGCGGGAATTTCTGGAGGAATATAAAATTCCTCTGTATAACGAAGAAAAGCATACAGGTCTGGTGCGCC
This sequence comes from uncultured Clostridia bacterium, assembly GCA_937888765.1. Lineage (GTDB taxonomy): Bacteria > Bacillota > Clostridia > Lachnospirales > Anaerotignaceae > Anaerotignum_A. Next base: position 2,820 of record CALASU010000268.1, read on the forward strand.
ATGTGCTGACTCGTATCGGCAGAAACAGCGGCGAGATCATGGTCTGCATCGTTGTGAACGGCAAGAAGCTGCCGCATAGTGAGGAACTGGTGGAACGTCTGCAGGAAGTGGAAGGCGTAGTTTCCATCGTGCTGAACGTAAATAAAGAAAAAACAAATGTGATTCTGGGCAGTAAGATCGTTACGCTGTGGGGTAAGGATACGATTACAGACACTATCGACGGCATCGAATTTGAAATCTCTCCCTTGTCTTTCTATCAGGTAAACCCTGTGCAGACAGAAGTGCTGTATGGCAAGGCTCTGGAACTGGCAGAGCTGACCGGCGAGGAAACAGTGCTTGACCTGTATTGCGGCATTGGTACGATCTCTCTGTTCTTTGCAAGAAAGGCGAAGAAGGTTTTCGGGGTGGAAATCGTGCCCGAAGCGATTGCCGATGCAAAGAAGAATGCGGCAAGAAACGGTATTACTAATGCAGAATTTGCGGTAGGTGCGGCTGAAGAAGTGATTCCCAGACTGTATGAAGAACAGGGAATTACAGCAGATGTTGTTGTGGTTGACCCTCCCAGAAAGGGCTGTGATGCGCGTCTGCTGGAAACGATTTTACAGATTCAGCCTGAAAAAATCGTGTATGTATCCTGTAATCCTGCAACATGGGCAAGGGATCTGGTAGTGCTGACAGAGGGCGGCTATATGCTCAAGGAAGTACAGCCTGTAGACCAGTTCCCACATAGCGTGCATACAGAGGTCGTGAGTGTGCTGATAAAAGCATAAAGAAACCTATAAATCTAAAGGTTTTCTAAAATATTTGAGTTTTCTGCTCTTTTTTTGGGGGGTTCCTGTATAATAATCAGAAAAATACAGAAGTAGTATACCTAAGGAGGATATTATGAAAAACAAAAAATTTATTGTTAAAATTTCCGCAGTACTGGCGACGGCAGTACTGGCATTTTCCGGCTGTCAGAACAGCGTTCCTTCTACAATCAATGTGGAAAACAGCGATGCAGGGATCACAGTAACTGCTGAAAATGCGAGCGAAGGTTCCGGCGGTACAGGCTATATCACACTGACAGACGGTCAGAGCATTGCAGTAAATGCAGAACTGACAGAAAACAGCTCCGTAACACTCAGTATAACAAGTGAAGAAGCGGAGGGCGAAGTTCTGGCAGAAGACACAGTGACAGCAGAAGATACAGCTGAAATTGCACTGCCTGCAGGTGAATATATTGTGAATATTACTGCTGCAGAAGGTGCGACAGGCAGTATGACAATCAATGCAGAAAAATTTTAAATTCAGGCAGAAACTCCAATGCAGTCAGGCATCTGTTAAAATGCAGGAAAGCGGAGGAGTTTTTTGTTTGTCTGAAACCTTCTTTGCGTAAATGGAGGATTTGAAAAGTATGAATAAAAAAACAGGCTTCTGCTGTAAAGATTGTTTTCTTGGGGTAAGTTTGATATAATAAAATAAAATGCAGAATGAAAAATTTGATATAGAATCATTTGAAAGAAGGGGGGAGCGCGTTTGTTGATCGTATTACAGCTGGCAGCTACGGCGGCATTGCCTGCAGGGGCATCGATCCTATTGTATTATATGGAGAGGCAGACGAATGTCTTAAAAAATCTTTCCTATTATAAAAAACAGTTGCTGTATGGTGTGATATTTGGTCTGATTTCTGTTCTGGGAACAGAGTTTGGTGTGGATATAGGAGATGCAATCATCAATACCCGCGATGCGGCACCGCTTTGTGCAGGGCTGATTTTTGGTGCACCTGCGGGGATACTGGCGGGTTTGATCGGCGGTATTGAGCGTTGGTTTTCTGTATATTGGGGCGGTGGTATGTATACAAGAGTTGCCTGCTCTCTGGCAACAATTCTGGCGGGTTTTTTCGGTGCAGCGATTCGCAAAGGGATTTTTGACGATAAGAAACCATCTGTATTTTATGGTCTGATTACAGGCATTATTATGGAAATCGTACATATGCTTCTGGTATTCCTGACAAATCTGGATGATGTTGCAGGTGCATTTTTGCTGGCACAGGCTTGTGTGCCATATACGGTTCCTCTGAATGGACTGTCTGTTATGTGTGCGGTATTAGGGGTATCGTTAATCGGACGAAAAAAAACAGAAACGCAGAAGGAGCTGAAACAGATTTCGCAGACCTTTCAGTGGTGGCTGGGGATTGTGGTTGTGGTTGCGTTCTTGTCTGCTACAAGCTTTTCTTATATCATGCAGACAAATCTTTCCAGAAGCACAGCAGAAACATTACTGCAATTAAATATTGAGGATGTACAGGAGGATATTTTGGACGCATCTGATGAAAATTTACTTATGCTGGCTGAAACAGTCGCGGAATTGCTGAATACATATGAGGGGACGATGGATGAAAAGCTCAGGCAGCTGAGCGAAGAGTATATTGTTCCTGAAATCAATATTGTAGATGAGAATGGCATTATTATAGCGAGTACCCACGATGATTTTCTGGGGTATGATATGAAAAGCGGGGAACAGTCGGCCGCTTTTATGGTACTGCTGGAAGGAGAAAAAGAATTTGTACAGGCATACGGACCTGCTTCCTATGATCCGGCGCTTTTCCGTAAATATGCAGGGGTAGCACTGGAGAACGGCGGTTTTCTGCAGGTTGGTTATAATGCAGAGGATTTTCAGGAGGATATTGCCTATATCGTGGATGGGCTGACAAGAAACCGTCATATTGGCGAAGAAGGCTATGTTATCATTATGGATGCGGCCGGAAATATTGTAAGTGACAGACGCGGCAAAGAGGGGACGACACCGGATCTGAAAAGCTTTGGGCTGAATGTGAAGGAACTGCCGGAAAAAGAAGCGTTTGCGGCAACGATCCACGGCACCCCTTCGTATTGTCTTTTTGCAAAAACAGAGGGGTATTATATCATAGGGGTATTGCCGCAGAGTGAAGCCTTTTTTGAACGTGACGTATCGGTATATCTGACGGTATTTATGGAAATTGCGATTTTCTCGGTACTGTTTATTCTGATTTATTTCCTGATCAAACGGCTGATTGTGGATAATATTCGGAAGATCAATGCTTCTCTTGCTGAAATTACAGGCGGGAATCTGGATGTGACGGTAGATGTACGCTCGAATGAAGAATTTGCATCCTTATCAGATGATATCAATACTACAGTAGTGACATTGAAACGATATATTGATGAAGCGGCGGCGCGCATTGATCAGGAACTGGAATATGCGAAAGGGATTCAGATTTCTGCACTTCCTTCTGTATTTCCGCCTTATCCCGAACGCAATGAGTTTGAAATCTATGCCTTGATGCGGGCAGCAAAAGAGGTCGGCGGTGATTTTTACGACTTCTTTCTGCTTGGGGAAAATAAACTGGCATTCCTGATTGCAGATGTTTCCGGAAAGGGGATTCCTGCCGCCATGTTTATGATGAAGGCAAAAACACTGATCAAGAGCCTTGCAGAAAGTGGTCTGCCTGTAGATGAAATCTTTACAATTGCCAATAATGAGCTTTGCCAGAATAATGAAACGGCTATGTTTGTAACAGCATGGATGGGTATTCTGGACCTGCAGACAGGATTGGTAAGCGTTGCCAATGCAGGACATAATCCTCCCGTCATCAAGCGAAAAGACGGCGTTTTTGAACTGGCACAGGGAAATGCGG